>JANHAK010000167.1 GCA_024464195.1 Methanomassiliicoccales archaeon
GTTGTAAATCTTGATCCAGGGGCGGAGGCGATTCCCTACGTACCAGATGTTGACATACGGGATTGGATTCGTCTCAATGAAATCATGGCTGAATACGGATTGGGGCCCAATGGAGCACAGATTGTTTGCGCTGATCTCATTGCACTTAACATCAAGGAAGTCGTTTCGACAGTCGAGGAGTTCAAGACAAATTATGTGCTCATCGATACCCCTGGTCAAATGGAATTATTCGCATTTAGACAGTCTAGTACGGTCGTTGTTGATGCGTTCGGAAGAGAAGATTCGTTCCTTGTCTTTCTTTCTGACCCACAGCTCGCAAAAACTCCATCAGGTTTCGTTTCTGATCTAATGCTCTGCGCGATAACGCATTTTAGGTTCGCGATCCCAATTTTGAACGTTCTTTCAAAAATTGACACCCTTACTGACGAAGAACTTGAGACAATTATGAACTGGTCGAGAGATCCTTACGCGCTAAACAATGCACTCGGAGAATCGCATGGAATGACACAGAGCCTGCTAAGTCTGGAACTTTTTAAAGCGCTTGAAAATATCGGAATGTACAAAGAGCTTACGCCAGTATCTGCAGAGTTGCCATATGGAATGGAAGATATCTATAACGCGATTCAACAATATTTTGCGGGTGGAGAAGATCTAACAAAGGATTGAGGACGAAAAATCATTTGCACTCTAGAACGAGTTCTTCTTGTTCGCCTGACACCATCTCCAGCCGAGCCCTTACGCCACCGTTTTCGTAAAGGATTTGCGCTCTTTTGAGAAGGGATTCGTAAACTGCAATGAACTTGCCATCACTGGTCAACCTTTTTTCTTTACATCTCAACAATCCATTCTTTTGCAGCATTCGTATTCGTCGGTAACATGCAGCAATTGGAATGTTCATCTGCCTGCTTAGATCAATCGCGGTTCTAGGCTCGTCAAGTGTCGCCGATAAGATTTTGACACAGTATTCATCCATGATAATTCTAGAAGCCTCTAGCGCATGCATCGACTGGGAGATTTTGTCACTTATACTTAATTTTCATGCCGTGAATACAAAAATTGATTATGACAACGGATAATGGTTAGATGATGTTGATGATGTATATTATACTCGAAAGTTATCTGGCTTTTGAGGAGAACGGTGGCATGGAATGAATCAAAAGATTAAGAAAATTCTTATATGTCCGCAATGCGGCTCTTCAGATCTATATTACGAATCGGGTTTGTTGACTGGCTATAAATATCACTGCAAACGATGTAACTACATTGGATCATTCGTTATCGAAATAGATCTCCCGTTAGAGCAAGAGAAGAAATAAGATAAGAGGTTTAAGCGAACATGACGCCAGATTCCAAGCACTTCGTTTCTTCTGTCTCCATGACTTTTGCGACCGCTCTCTCGAAATCGATCATTGTAACGTAATCGCGGTTATCTCGTATCGCAAACATGCCAGCCTCAGTGCATATCGCCTTTATATCAGCACCCGTTGCCGATTCACACTTTGCCGCTATCTCGGCGAGGTTAACGTTCTTGTCGAGATTCATTCTCCTCGTGTGGATCTTAAAGATTTCAACTCTCGCTTCGTAATTAGGCATCGGAATCGTGATGATCCGATCGAAACGACCGGGTCTTAGAAGCGCCTCATCGAGAATGTCTGGCCTATTTGTCGCCCCGATAATCTTGACATCACCGATGGGATTGAATCCATCGAGTTCGGCTAATAACTGCATCAGCGTTCTCTGCACTTCTCTGTCTCCAGAGGTGGCCACCTCAAGCCTCTTAGCGCCAATAGAATCGAGTTCATCGATGAAGACGATGCTCGGTGCCTTTTCCCGCGCAAGCTCGAACAATTCTCTGACCAGTCTTGCCCCTTCTCCGATATATTTCTGAACAAGCTCTGAGCCAACGAGTCTGATGAAAGTTGCTTTGGTTTGATGTGCGACTGCCTTAGCCAGAAGAGTCTTACCTGTCCCAGGGGGGCCGACGAGTAAAACTCCCTTTGGCGGTTCGATACCGACTTTCTTGTACAATTCAGGCCTCAAAAGAGGATCTTCCACAGCCTCTCTCACTTCCCTAATCTGCTCATCCAATCCGCCGATCTCATCGTATGTGATATTTGGTTTTTCGATGATCTCAGCGCCTACAACGATTGGATCGAGTGATGGTGGTAGAACGCCCATAACGGCCAATGTCTGTTTGTTCAATGCAACGCGCGCGCCGACCACGAGATCTTGTGCGGGTACATATTCGGATGTGCTTACGATGAAATCTGGCCCTGTCGAGCTCTTGACAACGACTCTGCCATCAGAAAGAACATCCTTGATGATGCCGATGATAAGGGGAGGTGATTTGAGTCTTTCCATCTCGGTTCGCATTCTCTTGATTTCCTTTTGGAGTCTGAACAATTCGCTTTCAATGTATCTTTTCTCTCCTTCCAGTCTACGAGCTTCTTCTAATAGCTCACTATTGCGACGCTCGAGTAACTCGATTTTCTCCTTCATTTCGGCGATCAACATATCAGTTTGTTGGTCTCTCAAATAGGCCACCTTGTTCCTGTTTTATTAAATAAAGTAAGCTATTTGATTCTTTCGCATTAAATCGCTTTGAATGGCGATGGAGATCGCACGATCCAGCTGAATTGACAAGTCGTTTACATCCTCTCCAAACGATCAGAAATGACATAATTTCATGCGAATCAGTTCTTGCCGATCATTATCGGATAATGATTGCATTTGAGAATTGGAAAGAGCATACCACATGCATAACTCTATTAAAGACACGATTTAAGTGGCTGCAAAATGACATTCGACGCGTAATCATAACTTGAGAACTTTCTTACGTGAGATATAAATCTCTTTGTGAGTATAGTGAGAGCTGATATCTATGCTCTGCGAACTCTGCGGTAAGAAGACCGAGCGTACGACACGCGTTTTCATTGAGGGAACGACACTGAACGTTTGCAGAGATTGCGCAAAATTCGGAGAAGTGCGCAAACCAGGCAAGAAGGAATTGACACCTCAAACAGTCATCACAAAGCGGCTTGAAATCAGAGAGAAAAGGATGAAACCGAAAGATGTCTATGAATCTGAAGAAACAACTTTAGAATTGGTTCCAGATTACCCAAGAATCATTCGAGAAGCTCGGATGGCTAGGGACTGGAAGCAGGAGACGCTTGCTGCGAAAATCAATGAAAAGGTCAGCGTTATCAACAAGATCGAGCGTGGGGATATGCGCCCAGATGATGCGCTCGTCAAGAAGCTGGAAAAAGAATTGGGTATCAAGCTGATGGAGAAAGTTCCTATCATAAAAACTGAAACGAAATCATCGACAACAAAGGGCCTAACGTTGGGTGATCTTGTTAAATTGAAAAAAGAGTGAATCAGAGAATATTTCATCTACTGGCGACTTCCTTCCACACCTCATCGAACAAATCATTGATGTTAACCCCGGCCTCTTTTGCGTATGCGAGGGCCGCGACTTCAACGTCAACACCGAGCTTCTCTTGAATCTTGTTGATTTTTGCAACAGCCTCCCTCCTCGGTATTCCAGCAATTGCGATACGA
>JANHAK010000168.1 GCA_024464195.1 Methanomassiliicoccales archaeon
TAACGCTCGCAAGATCTTTCGGATCCTGCACGCGCGCTGCACGCACGCCGAAAGCCTCAGCCAATTTAACGAAATCTGGAGAGGATCCGAGGCTCTCTGCGAAAATACGCTTGCCATAAAAGAGGCTCTGCAGCTGCTTGATCATGCCGAGTCGCCCATTGTTCAACAGGCAGATGAAGATCGGGATTTTCTCCTCGACGGCAGTCGCAAGCTCCTGGCATACCATTAAGAGACTTCCGTCACCCGCCACATCAACGACCGTTCGATCGGGTGCCGCGATTTTGGCACCCATTGCAGCAGGAAGGCCGAAGCCCATTGTTCCGAGACCTCCTGGTGTGATGAACATCCTCTTGCCCCTGCACTCAAAGTAATGTGCGGCAAACATTTGGCACTGTCCGACTTCTGTTGTGACAATCGCATCATCGGGCAAAATTTTGTTGAGTTCGAAAATGACCTTTTGCGGCTTGATCGGATTGCCTCCGATGTCCATTTCGCACGCGCATTCCTTCCTCAGCATTCTCATCCGCTCAGCCCAAACACCACTCTTTCTCTTGACCTGCATCGATGTAATAATCGTCTTAATGACCTTTCTGGCGTCGCCAACAAGACTGACCGTTGGCTTAACGTTCTTACCGACTTCCCCCGAATCAATATCGATGTGAATGACCTTGGTCCTGCAGGACGAAGGGTCTCCAATCATTCGATCGCTAAACCTTGTCCCGATTGCGAGGAGTACATCACACTCCTCAAGCGCGTAGTTTGCGACCCTTCTTCCATGCATGCCGACCATACCGAGGACGAGCGGATGGTCTTCTGGAACGGCACTCTTGCCCATAAGCGTTGTTGCAACAGGCGCCATGAGCATTTCCGCTAGCGTCATGATTTCTCGGCCGCAACCAGACCAATTTGCACCCCCACCGACAAGAATTAATGGCCTTTGTGCAGACTCAAGCAGCGCAACCGCCTGCGGCAACTCGATGAGATTTTCTTTCACACCATTGCTACGCTTTATCGGTTCCTCGCAATCGTCGACTTCGCTCATTTGAATATCCCGAGGAAGATCAACGTGGACGGGACCAAACCGCCCTGTCCTCGCGATCGCAAAGGCGCTCCGAAGATCTAAAAGCAATGTCTTCGGGTTCATGATTCTGAAATTATGCTTTGTAATTGGAATCATGAGACTGAAGACATCGGCTTCTTGAAATGCATCATTACCAATGATGCCTGTTGGAACCTGTCCCGTAAGCGCGACAACGGGCGAGGAATCAAGAAATGCCGTTGCGATCCCCGTAACAAGATTCGTTGCGCCTGCTCCGGACGTCGCCATACATACGCCTGGTTTTTTTAGCACACGAGCGTAACCATCAGCCATATGAGCAGCACACTGCTCGTGGCGTACGAGAACATGCCGGATATCAGAAGTCCTGAGATCGTCGTAAAGTGGCAGTATTGCTCCTCCGGGTAGTCCGAAGACGACATTGACGCCCTCTTCATGCAAGACCTTAATGATAGCCTCAGATCCTCTCATTCACATTCCTCACAAACAATCATGGGGACGCACCATCCAGGGAGGATCGTGTCCCCTATCACACGACCAAAACCTGCACGCTGACCAAGAGAGAATTCCGCAGAAGGAGAAGGGCAGCGTTCATTGTGGATTCGTATTGGAAATACTCTATTTAAACATTGTCATAAGTTCTCATGCTCGCACAAAAATTAAACAAAAAGGGTGAAAATCATTTCTCGTTACTCGTGCAAAATTCTCCGCAAGAACACACGGGTTCTTTCATGCTTTGGATTTGAAAAGATTTCTGCTGGTGACCCTTCCTCCAGAATCACTCCCTGATCCATAAAGACGACACGGTCGGAAACTTCCCTCGCGAAACCCATTTCATGTGAAACGACAATCATCGTCATACCGCCCTTGGCTAAACTCTTCATGACATCGAGGACCTCCCCGATCAATTCTGGATCAAGGGCGGAGGTGGGCTCGTCGAACATGATGAGCTTCGGATTCATGGCGATTGCCCTTGCGATCGCAACCCTCTGCTGTTGTCCACCGGATAGCTGCCCTGGATAGGCATCGGCCTTATCCAACAAACCAACTTTATCGAGGGCTTCCATTGCAATTCTTTCAGCGTCCGCCTTTTCGATGCCTTTAACTTCTGTGAGCGCGAGCATAATGTTTCTTTTCGCCGTCAAATGAAGAAAGAGATTGAAACTTTGAAAGACCATGCCAATCTGAGAGCGAACCTTATTGATGTCGACGTCTGGATCGGTGATCCTGACGCCGTCAAAATAAATTTCTCCCTTTGTTGGCTCAGTCAACCGATTGAGACAACGAAGAAAGGTACTTTTTCCGCTACCGGATGGACCGATGATAACAACAACCTCACCAGGATCGACTTTGAGAGAGATGCCTCTCAACACCTCAAGGTCGCCGAACTTTTTGTGTATATCGACGGCCTCGATCAATCCCCTGCGCCGAAGCCCGGAATCGCCGTTTTCTTTTCCACGACCCTCAGGATTTTCGACGTTGCGAATGTCATGATGAAATACACGGCGGCGACGAAGAGAAAGATCGTGAAAGGATCGAAGTATTTTGCGTTTAGTTCCTTCGCCACGAGAGTCAGTTCCCATACACTAATCGCACTCACTAAGGAAGAGTCCTTTATCAATATTATAAATTCATTCGTCATCGGGGGGATGATGAGACGCATCGCCTGCGGAAGAACGACACGGCGCATCGACTGTCCGTAGGTCATGCCCATCGAGCGTGCTGCTTCCATTTGCCCTTTTGGCACCGATTGAATGCCACCACGAATGATCTCTGCCTGATAAGCAGCGCTGTTAAGACCGACCGCGAGGATACCTGAGACCAGCGGATCAAGATAAATGCCTATCGATGGCAAGCCAAAATAAACGATAAAGATCTGAACAAGCAGAGGTGTGCCTCGCAGCGCTTCAACGTATCCCGTTGCGAGCATCCGGACAGGCAAAATTCGAGAGATCCTCGCAAGCCCCATCGGAACGCCAAGCGCAAACCCCAACGCAATCGCTGAGAGACTGATTTCAATCGTGAGGATCGCTCCCTTCAAGAAAAATCCGAGGTTATTTGCTATAATCTCAAGACCCATCCGATCACGTCCAGATCACACCAGATATAAAAAAATAAAAAAGATGTTAGACCACGACTCAGAACCACTTGTCGATGAGCGCTTGCATCTCACCAGAGTCTTCCATCTTTTCGATCAACTCATTGACAAATTCGATAAGTTCGACCGCATCCTTCTTCATGCAGATACCGTAGTATTCGTTCGTCACGATCGTGTAGACAACTTTGAGTCCGCTGGTCTTAGCAACATATGTCTCGGCAACTGGCGAATCGATGACGAGCGCGTCGACCCTATCGGCAACGAGTTCCAGCAAAGCGTCCGATGCAAATCCAAATTTGTGAACGTCCTGTGCAGCGACAAGTCCAGTCGCTACCAGATTCTCATCCACCC
>JANHAK010000169.1 GCA_024464195.1 Methanomassiliicoccales archaeon
AAATGTTTTTAAAAAGCAGATCGCTACGCACTGATTGCATGTACCTTACAAAAGAGGAAGAAGCAATTCTCGATGGAGAGAAGGGATACGGCTTTCAGAAGGCAATGGAGTTGCTTGTTGCAATTGGCACCGTATACGACGCAGATCGGTTAGTGCCTATTTCCTCGGCACATCTATCGGGCGTTTCATATAAGACAATAGGAGATGGGGGTCTTGATTTCCTATCAGATGTTTCTAGTGACGCAAGAGTGAGTGTGCACACAACCCTTAATCCCGCCGGAATGGATTTGATTCGATGGAAGGAAATGGGGATCTCAAATTCATTTGCGCAAAAACAACTCGAAATTATTGAGTCCTATCAAAGAATGGGAGTCGAAATTAGTTGTACTTGTACCCCCTACTTGACAACGAATGTGCCTCATCGGGGCGACACAGTAGCTTGGGCTGAATCATCAGCACTTTCTTATGTGAATTCTGTCATTGGGGCTAGAACAAACAGGGAGGGCGGGCCTGGCGCTCTCGCGGCAGCGATCATCGGAAAGACGCCGCATTATGGACTTCATCTCGATGAGAATAGAATGCCTACCGTAATTATCAAAGCAGATATTGGAGAGGGAATTTTCGATCATTCCTTACTTGGCCACGCCGTGGGAAAAATTGTATCAAATGGTGTTCCCTTCTTCAGAGGTATACGGCCATCTCAAGATGAAATCAAGACACTCGCAGCTGCTATGGCGGCGTCCGGCTCTATCGGTATTTTCTATATCGAAGGAGTCACACCAGGTGCAGATCAATATGATCTTAATAAACTTGAAAAGATTGAAATCGGAAAAAAGGAAATTCAAGAGGTTTGTGAATCATTGAACACTGGTAGAGAACCGGAGCTCATTGCGCTTGGTTGTCCCCATCTATCTATTGAAGAAATGAAGGTTCTTGCGAAATTCTTACATTCGAAAAAGAGAAAAAAAGATATTGACATATGGTTCTGTACATCGCGGTTTGTTAAAGCAAGGTGCGAAAAGGAAGTTGAGATTCTGGAGAAATTCGGAAGGGTTATTTGCGATACATGCATGGTAGTTGCCCCGATCGAAGCTAGGTATTCGTGCACCGCAACCAACTCAGCAAAGGCATGCAATTATTTGCCGACATTGTGTTCGCAAAAAGTAGTCTGCGCCGATTCAATCGAACTCCTGAGGATGATAACGTGATTCTGAAGGGTAGAGGCATCTCAAGGGGCAGAGCAGAGGGAAATCTTGTCCTCATTCAATCCCCATTCAGTTTTCTCGGTGGGATTGACACCAAGACTGGTTCTTTACTAGTTCCTGAAGAAATGAAGGGACGGCAAATTGCTGGTCGAGTATTAGTTTTTCCCGTGGGAAAGGGCAGCACTGTTGGCTCCTACACAATTTTGGAATTAAAGAGGGCAGGTAATTCCCCAGTTGCCATTGTTAACGAAAAAGCTGAACCGATCGTAGCTACTGGTGCCGTTATGGCGGGCCTCCCCCTTGTGGACAAGATTGATTTATCTCTATTAAGAGATGGGGATTACGCGATTGTCGACGGGAATGAGGGCACTGTAGAGATTCCGGGAGTTGTTGAGAAACACGTCGTTTCTTGTATTTTGAAAAAGGGCGATCGAATTCTGATATTAAAACGCAGTGAGAAAGTGGGAACTTTTAGAGGACACTGGGCAGGTGTTAGCGGTTTCGTTGAGAAAGGCGAAATGCCATTGGAAACGGCATTCAAGGAAATAATGGAAGAGCTCGGTATCAACAATGCTAAACTCGTAAAAACGGGCACGCCTTTGATGATTAGATCAGGAGAGATTCTTTGGACGATCCACCCCTATCTGTTTAATGTTGATGAATCGAGGGTTACTACTGATTGGGAGCATACAGAGTACCGGTGGATACTTCCAAGTGAGCTAGCTTCATATGAAATAGTTCCTGGACTTGACAATGTTATATCATCACTCCTTGCGAGCGATAGAAATCGGAAAAGTCAAAACGACTCCGAATATTAGATCGTCACATCGACTTCCTTCTCTAATAGATTCAATTCGTGTTGTTCAAGTGTTGAGGGATTAAGCGCAATCAAGAGTATTGCTTCTTTGATCGCGACCTGATCTCTGAGAGATTGAACGAATCTCAACACTGTAAGGAAATTGTTGTTTGTGATTAGGTACTCAAGCCCGTCGAGGAGTATGATGCCGTTACTTGTTGACGAAAGGAATTGCTCCAGTGAGACACTCAGCTTTTCCAGATCCTTCGGTCTTAGACTGTTCTCCTTCCCTACGTTAGAAAGCCAGATAATCGGCGTATCACCGAGATCATACTTCGTTTTGATTTTCAGTGGATAATTTCTTGTTACACAGAATCCCTTAAAGCCTTTCGAAAGCGCCTTCATGAATAGTTCGTATGATCGTTCCGACTTCTCTTCTTTGATAAGATATGTGAAAGTCTTTTCAAGTGCAAGCTCCTCAATTTCCTGTACCTCAGCTTTTTCCTCTTCGATTTCTTCTCCTTCGATTGGAACACTTCTTCCGCATGAAGGGCATGCAAGGGCGTCAGGCATGATATCCGATCCGCATGCACTGCACTTTACGATCTTTTCGAATCCACCTGATTGTGCATATTGGTAGATCGTATCCGCTGTTTTTGTACCGATGCCTTTCAACGATCTGAGGTCCTCCTTCGTCGCCTTCTTGATCTTTTCAATGCTGTTGAATCCCGCGTCATACAGCATTTCAGCCTTCAAAGAATTCATCCGCGGAATCCTAAGCATATAGGCGATAAATCGCTCTTTCGACATCTTTTCTTCTTCGACACTGATCGATTGGCCGCATGATGGACAAACTATTACACCAGGTTTAATCGGTGCACCACAGCTTGGGCAAGATTCACCTTTGATGGTTTCTTTTTTCGCGAAGAAATGGAGTATCTTCCTCACATCGTTCTTGTTCAATCCTTTGACGTTCGAAAGATGCTCCTCCCCCGCTTTTTTTAAGTCTTCCAAACTCTTGAAACCACTTTCAGTGAGCGCAATTGCCGCTTCCCTCGTAAGCCCCGGAATCTTCATAAATTCCTTTAATGCGTCTTTCATATGCATCGATGTGATGCCAATGATGACGTTCTCGCCTTCGATATCCCATTCTTTGACAAGCTCTCCCTTTGGCTCATCGACAAATTCGAGATCTTGGGCTCTCGTTTCGCCCATAATATATTGTATGTGAATTTTGAAAAATTCAATCAGCTTTGTCGGCGCTCTTATCTGGACCTTAATGTACTCTTCGATATCCAGTTTAGCATCTTTTCTCATTTGCTGAATTCTTCTAATCAATTCACGCGAAAATCCCTCTGCTTCGATATCCTGTGTGATCTTGAAATCAAT
>JANHAK010000170.1 GCA_024464195.1 Methanomassiliicoccales archaeon
GCGAATTTTAAGTGTAGCTGGGCATTCTTGCGTTTCTTTTAAAAATTCTTGAAGGACTTTTTCAATCTGTTCTTTTTTAACGATAATGGATAGTCTTCGTCTTGCAGAATCAAACGAGAAGCCAGTCATTTACTACGCAAGGATATATTGATTACATAAAAAATTTAATCAATCATGTTAATTGAATCTTGATTATTTTGCTGATCAAGGCGGGAATTCCTGAAGCGAAAATCGTGGAAAGAATGAATGGCAGTGGAGATATTTTATTGAATATTATTGACCGAGTCAAAAAAGAATTTTTCTCTGGCTATGTAAAAGTGAGCTTGCAGCTTCAGCAGAACGAATCAGAAGGTGTAATTTTTTTCGACGCGGGCGAACCGATAGGCGCTCTATATGTCGACAAGAGGCGGCAAAATAATGCTGAGCAGATTTATGTAGGAGATAAGGCACTCAAGTTCATTTCCGAGGATTCGCAACATGTCAACGCAATTGTCTCCCTCCACACCGGATTGGATCCAAGGGCGATCTTGAAAAGATTTCAGGGGGCTGAAATCAATGGATTTCAACTCCTATCCTCTCTTTCGGCCCCTTCACCACCGGAACCTATCGATTTAAGTATTCTCGCTGACGACACGAGTGTGGTCGCGAGAAAAATTGAAAAGTGGGCCCGCGAAGGTTTCAATGTATCTCGGATACTGGATGTATATCTAAACGATCCTGAAAGAGCTTCAAAAAACCTTCCGAATTTCGAGGCGAACATCGAAAGAGCGAAATCTCTCATTGAGCGTCTTCGTTTTTTGAAGAAGCCCGGAATCGAAAGGGACATCGACTCAATCCTTCGAAAAGCGATGGATCCCGAGCGAATTGATGAAGCCGAGATGGAATTCGATCTCCTTATGAAAACAATGGAGAGATCGGAAAAGGAAAGGCTTGCGGAGAAAGAGATCCGCCTCGATATTGAAAGAAAAAAACAGAATGAGCGGATCGATCACGTCTACGATCTCATTCTTCAATATCATAAAATGAGAGCCCATGGTGTAGAGAAAAGAGCGAGGTGCCCGAAGTGCGGAGAAGCTCTGGATCGTGACGGTTTCTGTTCAAAATGCAACGAATTCGTGTCTGAAAGTCCCCAGTATGGCAGGATGATCAACCCACGATACACCTTCTCGCGGTTTGTTGTTGGTCATGGCAACAGATTTGCCGAGGCCGCAGCGAAAGCCGTCGCGAGCAATCCAGGAACCGCATACAATCCTCTTTTCATTTATAGTAGATCTGGACTTGGCAAAACTCACCTACTGCATGCGATCGGCAATGAAATCGTTGAAAAACATCGGAATCTCTCGGTGATTTACACATCAATGGAAAAATTTGAAACAGAACTCATCGAAGCAATTTCATCGAGTAAGCTCGATGAATTTCACAAAGCTTACTCGGGCGTGGATGTCCTTTTGATCGATGACATACAATTCATCGCAGGTAGAGAACGGACGCAAGAAGAGTTATTCCATATCTTTAACGATCTCTTGGAGAGCGAAAAACAGATTGTACTCGCTTGCGACCGGTTGCCGAAGGAAATCCCGTCACTCTCGGAGAGGCTTCTAACACGATTCGAATCAGGTCTCATTGCAGATATTCAGCCGCCCGATTACGAGACGCGCGTTGCGATCCTCGAAAAAAAGGTGAGAGAAGAAAAAATCATCGTGCCGAAAGAAGTACTTGAGTTCATCGCTAGCGTTTGCAAGGACAACGTGAGACAACTCGAGGGTGGCCTGAACAGGATCGTTGCGTTCTCTTCACTCATGCGCACTGACATCGACCTCGAGCTTGCGAAGGAGGTGTTGAGCCATGAGGCCGAAGGAATGCGCGTCAGGGAGTTCAAATTTGACCTTGCCGGCGGCCAAAGTTATTTGGTCGAAGAGCCGAAGCCTGAGGTAGCTCACAGAGCATTCGTTACAAAGGTTCAGGAAGGTTACAAAGGACTCGCAATCACAAGAGGACATCCGAGAAACCTCGCTGGAAAGCTAGAAGAGCTCGAGGCTACAATCTATTGGCTTACCGATCGCGAGTCGGCAATAGCCCAGACCTTACCGCCATCACTTGAAAGAATTATGCTAGTGATCGAAGAGTTCATCAGAACGAATGAAAAATGCGTTATTCTTCTTGACGATATCCAATATTTGATCAGCAACACAACTTTCGAAGGAATCGTGAGGTTCATAAGAAGTGTCGTCGATGAGATCTCAGAAACACCTTCAATTTTTATCGTCTCGGTTAATGAAGAAAGTCTCAGCCCTCAAGATCGATCGATCCTAGAAAGGGAAATGGAAGTCCTCAAGCCTTCCTGATCACGAGATTCGCTTCATTTCAGCCTTGAACTCGACGAGCCTCTCGAGCGTTTCCTCGATGTCATTTCTCTTAAAAGCCACAGCTCCATCTTTCAATATCTTGATGAGGGAACTGACATCTTTGCCTTCCGCCTTCGCGTCGAGGAGCGCTTCTTTTGATTTTTTCAACTCCTCTCTCAGAACATCTGGGAGCATTTTTAGCAGTTCTTCCCTCCCCTTTTTTGCGAGAACGCCCATCATTGTCCAATCGCCATGTTTCCCCACATCTCGAGCCTCGTTGAGGAGCTTTCTTGCCTCTCTAACGTCGACATAGAGATGCTCGGCATTCTTAATGAGTTTCTCAAGAGCTTCGCACATTTCACTCGCTTCAACGTAACGACCCGTGATCTGCTCAGCGAGATCTTTGGCATTTCTTATCTCGATCAATGCCCCTTTCAAATCACCGCCTTTTCTCTTCGTTTCGATTGCCTCAATCGATTGAAGAATCGCTTTAGGATCTGAGCCTATTTGATTTGAGACTTCCACGAGCTTTTCTAGATATTCAACGTCCCTTGCAATCTTTTCATCAATGGTTTCTCGCGCTCTTGCCAGACTCTCCTGTACAAAATTGACCGCAGAGACGACGTCTCTCTGCTTGCCGGCTCTAACCGCTTTGTCGATGAAACGCTTCGCCTCATTCACTTCGATGTTAAATTCATTTGCCAGTGCAAGAAGCGACTTGACCTCCTCGACGAGGAGGGGGAATTGTTTTCTCAATTCGATCTCTTTTTCTTCAGCTTCTTTCGCTTCAACTTCAGCCGGTGATTCTTCCACCGTTGTACCAGTTGCTTTCGCTGCTCCCTTCACCGATGTCTCAACTTCCCCGGCGCCTTCTTTCAAAACTTCTAACTTCGCATTGCACTTCGGGCAACGTTCGAGGTCGGCAGGAACAACCGCTCCGCAATTGGGACATTCAACTTCGATGACCTCCTCGATCACAAATTCGACGCCACACTTTGGACATTTCGATACTTCACCGACAATATGCGTCCCGCACTC
>JANHAK010000008.1 GCA_024464195.1 Methanomassiliicoccales archaeon
GGACTCACAGAGATGGGTTTGGCGACGACTGTTGAATGCGTCGCGCAAGACGGACTTCACGTCAATGATGCGGATTTTCTTGTTGAGGCAATAAATTCGGAAACGCTCGAGCATGTTGAACCCCGTGAATCTGGTGAACTAATAATCACGAGTCTCAATTACCAGGCGACGCCGTTGATCAGGTACAGAACGTATGATCTTTCGAGTCTCATTGAGCCGCCCTGTGCATGCGGCCTAAAGACGATAGGAAAAGTCGGGAAGATCAAGGGGCGCCTCGATATGATGAGGAAAATCGGGATGGGCGAAAAGATTTTTCCAATGCTTTTTGATGAAGCGCTGCTCAGCGTTTCTGGTGTCGTTAATTATGTTGTGTTCATTGAAAGATCTGGATTCAGAGATCGGTTGCGCTTCAGAGTTGAGTTTATCGGCGATAAGGAGGAAGGCCGAAGAAAAATACTGGACGCGGTTATGAATATTCCTGAGATCAAGACAAGTATCGAAAGCGATCTTCTCGAAGTCCCAATCGTCGAAATGGTTGATAATGGATCTCTCGAATTCACACCAAAAACAATGTCAATTATCGATCTGAGAAATCAGTATAATTGATTCTCGATCTCAATGCGAAAAATTCTTGGGCGTGCGGTTGTTCTACGGCGATAACTATGAAGGCCGGTGTTGTCGCTGTGCAAGGAGCGGTGCAGGAACATATTGACATGATCAATTTGGCTTTCGAGCGGCTAGGGATTGTTGGTTGCGCTGTTCCAGTCAGAAGAGAGAAGGATATTGAAGGAATTGATTGTCTGATCATCCCCGGTGGAGAGAGCACTACTATCTCGAGATTATTGAGACGCTTCAATCTCTTTGACAAGATCATCAAAAGGGGAAGAGAGGGTATGCCAATTATGGGCACGTGTGCAGGTTGTATCCTCTTGGCGAAGATTGGGGATGAGGAGGTTGTGAAAACTGGAACAGAACTCCTCGGTTTAATGGAAATGGAGGTCGATCGAAACGCATTTGGGAGACAACGCGAATCATTTGAGGCTGATATCTCAATTAGAGGATTTGAGCGCCCCTTTCACGCAGTCTTTATTAGAGCCCCTGCGATCAGAAGAGTTTGGGGGCGATGTGAAGCCCTGGCATCATTTAAGAATTATATCGCGATGGCGAAACAAGACAATTTGTTAGGTCTTGCATTCCATCCAGAGCTTTCAAATGATACAAGGATTCACGAAATGTTGATCAAAATGATTTAATTCGTAATTGTAAATGAATTTGAACAAGAGACGATACTTCAATTTCCTTCGTGATTATGCCGGTTTAAGAAAAAGTAATAAGATTATCGCATTTGTATATCGTATTGATATAATCTATCGATTGGTGATCGATTTTCCGTCTTCCTATCTCTTTATCGCCGCGATGATTTTTTCTAAGCGTGTCGCAAAGTCACCATTTTCAACAATTGTGCCAGTCACAATCGCATTGGCGCCCGCATTCTTGATCGCCACTGCTTCTTCAGGCTCTCTAATCCCACCGCCAACAATCAGTGGAATCGAGACGTTCTTCTTGACTTCGCGGACCATTGTTTCTGGTACGGGTTGAGGCGATCCGCTGCCGGCCTCGAGGTAAAAAAGTTCCATACCCATATATTGCGCGGCGAGAGCGTAAGCAACGGCAAGCTGATGGTTATCCCGAGGGATCAGATTTGCATTACTCACCTCACCCACCTTCATACCGGGTTCCACGATGACATAACCCATCGGGATTGTCTCAAGACCGAGCTTTTTAATAATTGGCGCACCTTTCACCTGCTCTCCAATGACATACTTCACATTCTGACTGTTCAACACACTCATGAAGTATATCGCATCGCAATGCCTTGATAACGCATGCGCTCCGGATGGAAAATAGATAACAGGAATCTTACAGAGTTTTTTGATTTCAAGAACTGTGAGATCGAGGTTCTCTTGTGTGACGCCAGTCGATCCGCCTACCATGATCGCGTCTGTACCGATCCGTTCAGCCGTCTCAGCGATCGTTGCGGCGACAACCGAGTCCTGCTTTGCTGGATCGATAAGCGTCATATGGATAGTTCCTTCTTGCATGCGTCTCATCAGATATTCTTTTACCGTCATAGAATGCCACCTATCAGGAAGGCAATGAGCGCAACAAACATTCCTACCTTAGTCAACTTCTGACCTCGCTTTGGATTTTGAAATTGAAGAAATGAGGAATATATAAAGATTGCATCTGCGATCAGAACGATGAAAAGATATTCGATGTTGAAGATGCCAACAATAAAAGGTTCGAAACTCAGGATCACTGCGATGAGAATGAACAATGTTGCAATTGCACCGGCCTTTCCCTTGCCAATCTTCTTAGGTAACGTCATTCGGTCAAAGTCCGCTTCCATGTCCTCGATGTCTTTGATAATTTCCCTGCCTAGGGTTGCAAGAAATGCCATCGCCGCCAGTGCAACCGTCTGTTCAACGTGCTTCACAACAGCACCACCGAGGAGGAAGAGGAAACCAGTCAATAGAGCAATTAGAAAATTGCCGCCAAAACCTTCTTTTTTCAATTTTACTTCATAGAAGAGCATGAAGAGAATCGCGATCATAACGATCGCGATGGAAATCGCATCTAGGAGCAGGGAAAGAAGAAATGAAATAGAAAAGAGAATCGCTGAGATCCTCAGGGCCGTTGAAGCGCTTATCTTTCCTGAGGGAATCGGTCTCTCTGGATGAGCTCTTTTGTCGATCTCTCGATCCATGTAATCATTGAGCGAGTTTCCAGCTGCAATGAATGTGAAGACGATCGCAGAAGCGATAAGAATCTCAATAGAATAATCTATCATCGAAGTTCCCGCACCAACCAGCGCCGCCAGCATCACTCCGATGACGCCCATGATGCAGTTGCCAATGCGGAATAGCTGAATAAACCGGTTCACGTTTGCAGAATTTCTTTATTATAATTACTTTTTTTCTTATGCAGTACACTTTTGAAAGTCTGTACCGTAATAGCGTTGGGCAAAAAGTTAATAATTAAATCAAGATAGCCTGCACGATGGTCAATACTGATGTGGCTTCTGAAATTGAAGCGATCAAATCAATCATTGGAAAGTATTTTCCGATTTACGACGTCAGGGTGACCCATGATTCCCTCTCAATTTTCATCACACCCGATCCACACACACTTGATCAGAATTTTGAATCACTTCGTCGCGAACTTGGTACTAAAGGATATATTCCATTCCTTAACTATTACGGCGGAGAATACATCATTGCGATTGCCAGAAAGCCTGAGATCAAACGGAGAGGGACGTGGATTAACCAAATCCTTCTTGTCATTACTTTCCTCTCCACTACATTTGCTGGTGCGTATTTATGGGCGAGTTACAAAAACGTCACTTCGGTTTTGACCATTGACAATTTCATATGGGGGGCAGTTTTCTTTGCCATCCCCCTGATGACGATGCTCGGGATGCATGAACTGTGCCATTACCTTGCTTCAAGGAAACATGGCGTCGAAGCCTCCCTCCCGTTTTTCATCCCCTCGGTCCCACCTCTCGGGACATTTGGTGCGTTTATTTCAATGCGGGAGCCAATGCCAGACAGAAAAGCGCTCGTGGATATTGGTGTGGCTGGACCAATCGGGGGTCTTATTGTGGCAATTCCTCTTGTTCTTCTCGGCCTCTATCTCACAGCGCATGGCGATGTTCAATCTGGTGAGGTCGGCACAGGCGGTGCGATCGCGATTGTTGTTCAACCACTCTATCAGTTCTTCATGCTTTTCGTCCCTGTTCCTGAAGGTGTTGCCCTTCACCCCACGGCATTTGCGGCTTGGGTGGGTTTACTTGTAACAGCAATCAATCTCTTGCCAGCAGGGCAGCTTGATGGTGGGCACATTGCACGAGGGCTTCTCGGGGAGAAGTCAAGATACCTAAGCTATGCAACGATCGTTGTCCTTTTCATCATGTCCTTTTTCTATATTGGTTGGCTTTTTTTTGCGATATTGATATTCCTTCTCGGTCTCAGACATCCCGCCCCACTTAACGATATCTCCAAAGTGGACAACAAGAGAAAAGCCATTGGCGTCGTCGCACTTGTGATCCTCTTATTGACATTTGTCCCAATTCCAGTGATCGAGATTCCTCTGGATCATTCGTACGAGATCACTCTCATAGAACCGCAATCTACTTCCGTGAATGTCACCCCGGGGCAGATCGTGGTCTTCAGTATGATCGTGAACAATACTGGCAATACCTATTTACATCTCAACTTCATTGTAACGCAGCTTCCCCAAAACTGGAGTGCGATTATTTATCTGAGCAATCAATCAGGCGAGAATGCGACAAACGCACTCGAATTCGACATTCCATATAAAAAATCGGCGAATGTGACTATGGAAATTACTGTTCCTGACAGCGCAAGCAAAGGAGTGCGTACAATCGTTCTTAATACCTCATCACAGACCAAATCACTATCGATCAATTTTGAGATCATGGTAAACGAGTAAATACGCAATAGTGTCTTGTCAGCGATCTATGAATTTTCTGGACGTGGATTTCTTGTAAATTCAGTTTATCAGATGTGATATGGCAGGGTGACGGAAATACGATACTAAGACGTCCATTGGTCTTCAAAACATCGCTAACTGCCTTAATTGCCCTCTCGTACAACTGTTTCGGTGGTTCCTTTTTCGTGGTAGCCGAGCGACCATAGGGCGGATCCGTTACAACTGCATCAACATGATCGAATTCGGCCGTGATCGCACCGACATCGATGACCTTCAATTCATCCCACTTCGCTCCAAAATATTGCATATTCTTCTTGCAACCCTCGATCATTTCTTCCGACACATCGGATCCAAAAACTCTTGCCCCGATCAGGCTTGCCTCTATGAGAATCCCACCAGTACCGCAAAATGGGTCAAGGAGCGTTTCGTTGGCTTCAACCATAGAGAGATTGACGAGCGCTCTTGCGTACCGTGGGTGGAGTGAAATTGGTGAGAAGAATGGCCTCAGCGCGACCTTTCGCTGATCGTACTGCTTTCTATCAACGACACGATCGCTTATGAAAAAGTGCAGCGCATCAGAAAGGATGACTCGGAGCTCGACATCCGGCGAGTTGAGATTGACGGGCTTTTTCTTCCCAAGAATCTCTCCGATCTTCCGTGCAACGTTCAGAGAATCAACTTCCTGCATGAATTGCTGATATCTTTTTACACGAACGCAAAAAGTTCCGCTTGGTAGTTCAAGTCTGCTTACGAATTTGCCGAGCTCATCGGGTTTGCAAGATCCAAGATATCGTCCGATGCGATGAGAGAGCGCGAGACGATACGCGATTCGATTGAGTTTCTCCGTTGAAAAGCGGCAGACGAGATATCCCGGGCCAGATGCAATGATTGAATGTCGATCGCATTCGGCACGTACGCAGGCAAGTGCTTCAGCTCTTGGAAGTGTCGGATGTTCTCCCGAAAGCTCGAACAGGAAAGCGTCTTCAGTCACGAATTCCTTCCTCTGAGATCGTAATGACGACCTCTGCTTCGGGAAGATTTGGCGAATCGATCAATCTTGCGATGCGCTTCCCACCTTTGCTCTTTCTCAAATAAATTCTGAAAGTCGCTGTGTGACCGACGATATGCCCTCCAATGGGACGTGTAGGGTCTCCGAAAAAGGCGTCAGGCTTTGCTGCAACCTGATTTGTTACAGCAATGACAGCGTTATTGACGTCTGCAAACCTCATGAGATCATGCATGTGTTTATTGAGAGTTTGTTGCCTTTCTGCGAGCGCTCCCCGGCCAATGTATTCCGCTCTGAAATGCGCGGTCAACGAGTCGACGATCATCAATCTGATTGGTCGTTCCTTTGCAAGTTCCGCTGCCTTTTCTACAAGAAGCATCTGATGATGCGAATTGTAAGCCCTTGCCACGTGAATCTTCTGAAGAGTCTCAATAGGATCAAGATCAAGCGCTGTCGCCATTTGCACAATTCTTTCTGGTCGGAATGTGTTTTCCGTATCGATAACAATAACTTCTCCCTCTAATCCTCCTCTTTCGAAGGGCATAGTTGCGTTGACTGCGAGCTGAAAACATAGCTGAGTGTTATGGAGAATTGTAGGCAAGGATCCGCCGACAAATGAATGACCATCGGGTACCATGAAATCATAGATGTAATCATTGTACTGGCTTTTTCGTATAGATTTGATCCTGTCTGAGGAGATTCTTTGTCTTTTACTGAATGATCGAAGAAGTTCGTGATAAGTCGCATCGACAACCGCAATTTTCTGATCCTTTTTGATGCGACCTGCCTGGAGCCATTGAACTCTCCCATCAACGACGACTGGAAGTCTGTGAACCATACTCAGTGTAATCGTGCGTCCTCTTACAGTCTCAATCTCAAGGAGCTCCTTAACCTTCTCTCTGTAGATATGGGACGCGCATACTGGTGTGATAACTCCATCGATGAATCCGAGAACCCTTGTACCGCGTGTAGCAACGATCTCGCCGCTATCGAAAATTTCCTTTCCGTATTCTTCCTCGTAAAAGGCAAAAACATCTTCTATCTCGGAAACTGAGGGCAATCCATCCTGCTCAAAAATGACTGGTGTTTCGGCAGAAACGCACTTCCCGCTACCGAATTCCCCATAGAACTCGACAATTGATTGGGTCTCAAACCCTCCCCCCATTAATTCGTCAAGGGCTTTGGAACAGGAAGTTAGCTTGTGAATATTTTTTCTCCTTTCCAGAACTTGATCTCCTGTTTCAAATCCCCCTATATCTGCTGCTTGTTTCGCTGCGGCAATGATCTTTGCGGCAGTACTCTCTCCAATTTCCGCTATTTCAGCTAATGTTTTTGGTGATTCAACGGCGATGCTCATTAAGTCTGTATAGCCAGCGTCGCGCAGTTTCTCAGCAGTTGCGGGGCCAACACCCGGCAACTCCTCTAGTTTCTTTTCGGGCATTGATGCACCTCTTTAATCTAATCCCACCAACCTTTATAAGGTATACCCCCCGAGTTGATCGAAAGTGGGGAGTACATTATCAAGAAGTTTGATGTTTCTAAAATAGGGCCCAATGCAATTATATTACCTAATTCGATGATTAATAGCTTTGGTATACTAATCATGAAAAAAATCGAAAATCCGAGTGCCAGTACTTTCTTAGCATCAATCGATGATGCCTTAAGCAACGTATCAAGTAATAATTCATCCAAAAATAATCTATCCAAAGGATTTTTAATCCTCTCGCCGTTAGGGTCTCGACATGGCCCGAAAAAAGAAGAAAGAAGTCGTTGAAGAGGAATACGAGTTCGTTCCCCCAGAATTCGACGAGAAGACTTTCCTTGAGAATGACATCAAGGGAACAAAGACGCTGCTGTTAACGGCGCTCTTTGCTATTATCTGTGGCATTGTGGCATTCCTCGTTGGTGAGATTAATGTATTACTGGGGCTGATCGTTCTCTTCGGAGGCATGTTTGCATTGAGGTATATCTATATTCTAATAAAAATCAAACCCGATGAAGTCGAAAGGAAAACTCTTCTTGGTAATCTCGTGCTTTTCTTTCTTCTCTTCCTTGGCATATGGATACTTATGATGAATCCTCCGTTCAGTGACCATACAGCTCCGCAAGTGTCAAAAGTGATGATCTGGTACCAGGATGGAAATGGCAATTGGGTTTCTCAGGAGCCAACGGCGTTTACTTTTTCAAATATTCCGCGTGGTGCCACGATCAATATAACGGCAAAAGTCGCTGATAATGGCAAGTTGAGTTCTGTCCAGATAGGATTTTCAGCCTTGCCTCTAGATAATATGACTCTTGCTTCCGATCATATCTACGAATTCACGAAGGATCTTTCAGAGCTTTCTGGTCCCGGACCATACGCCTTCTATATTGTTGCGGTCGACTCTTCGGGAAATCAGGCGATATCAGACATGTATACAATTCAGGTGACTGGCTGAGAATTGAATATTAGATCTCCCATGGCATTCTCTTGTCAAGCAGATCAGTCATGATCCTCCGATAATCCTTTCTAAAGACCTCTTTTCCCGATACAACATCAAATCTCATTCCCTTGAAATCCTTTCCGAGCGAAGCGGTTTTAATTCTCTGACGAAGTAGTTCCGCCGCATCTACATACTCCCTTTTTGCAATGACAACGAGCTTTCCTTGGTCGATGAATGGTTCGCTAAGTCCTTTTCCTCCTTTCCATTTTTCAAGGAATCGTTTAGAATGATCTATCCACATCGGTGGCCCCTCATGTCTCTTAGCGATTGGTAGTTTCGAAGATTGAAGCTCGAATGCGATTAAGACATGACGATCGACGTGGGATGCCCTGTTGATAACAATAAAATCATGGCTTTCAAGAAGATTGACCGCGCTTTCTTCTGTCTTTCTGATCTGGGGATATAGGTCATCATCAACGATATTGGGGCGATTGAAACGGACGATGACAACTGCTGTCTCCCTTTTCTTAAAAAATTCTCTTATTTTTTTAATTTTCCAGTCTTCTTTTTTCTTTGGAAAGAAAAAGCGCTCATCCTTTTCTCTCAGATATGATGAACATGCGTAAATGAATCGTGAAAATGAATCGATTGAAACAGGGGAAGCGACATTTCGTGTGAGATCGACTGGATCATAGAAAATCAGAGGATCATTGAACTTGATGTCGCCACGACGCTCAAGCCATAGCGTTTCACCGCGCTTCCATTCAGACGCCGATTTTACTGTAGAGAGGAAATCTCCGTATTTCAAGACAAGCAATTCAACTAAATAACCTGAGAACCCCTGGATTTTAGCTTCAGCACCATATACACCAATCCCCTTCATAAACTGTTTCAGAAGCCGAACTTCTGGCTTCTGGTTATCGGCGAGATTTTTTCTGATGAAGTCGGTGTGAAATGGAGTTCGGTCGACAGCGCTCTTGATATTCGAAGGGTTCTCGATATTGTAGCATGGCACGAGATCAACATCGAGTCCTTTGTATTTCCCATGAATATATGGATGTTCTGCGTAATGCTCTTCTCCACCGATAACCCTCCTTCCGATATCGAGCCCGATTGTCTCTAGTTCTTTTCGACTAACAGATGGCGGAAACATGATGAAAATATCAATATCGGGGTTGGGAAGGTACGTATCCTTTGCCACTGATCCCACAAGTCGTGCTTCCAATAGGAGATTTAATCTCGATATTTCTTTTTTGACTTTCTTCATGAGATCTGAAACAACTCGATCGACGAATCTTCTGTGTTCTTCGTCTGGTGTGATCCTCTGCAGAATTTCTTCTTCTAGCTTCATGCAGCAACCCTATTGAATTTGAATGAGAATAATTCTTCTGCGTGTTTCGACTCAAAATCCGTTGTTAATACTGTGGCTGACTTCAGCAATAAAAAAACTTAAGGGGGGTTCGGCATCCGAGGCCGGTGTGGTGGGGATAACAAAAAAAGCTTAGGAGGAAAGTTGAGCCACCGGCCCCGAACGCCTAATTCGGCATAATATGCACTACTATAAAAAACTATCTCATAGGAGGTTCAAACTTCAACGTTAACCGATGCGATTTCATCGGAAGTAATTCGAATGCTTATATACTCGAAACGGAGCAAACGACATTTGATCAGTTCCGATGCCCTTTTCTTCTGATGCGCACATCATTTCCAACATGAACGCTGGCAAAATCGGTCATTGCAACAGTCTTCACGCCAGATTCCTTTTCAACATACTTAGCCTGCTTCTCCGCTCCCTCGCTGAGTAACTTCATACCGAAGTGCGTCAAGAGAACAATTTTTGGGCAAACTGATTTTACGAATTCAGCTGCATCATCTGTATTCATATGGTAAGATATTCTCGAGCCTAGCGGTCTGGTTACGCATAAAATTATCACACGGCAACCGCGATGTGCCTTGATGACCTCCTCGCCAATTTCTGAATCGCTTACATACGATATCGTACCACTCGAGGTGTGAAAACGAAATCCAATACTGGTAGGATCGCTATGAATTGTGGGCGTTGCCTCAATGAGAACCCCGTCAACTGACACTCTATCCCCTGGCTTTAGGGACATAATACTTTCTGGCAGTGAGCGGTGGTATCTTGAAATTGCTGGTCCGAATCCATTCTCCCCTTCTATTACGCTCTTGCTCCCGATGACGACTCCTCTACGTCCAAAACCGCCACAAGTCATTCCTTCAATCAGTATTTCTGCATCGGTGTAGTGGTCTGGATGACAATGTGAAATGAGTATAGCGTCAGTTCTTGCAGGATCGATCGACAATTTTTTCATTGCGACGAGTGCACCTGGTCCGGGATCGACATGAATTCTTGCGCTGTCGCTGATGTAAATTCCACCAGTGCGCCTAGCCTGGTAGATCGTCGCAAATCTCCCACCGCCTGTGCCTAGAAATGTGATTGTCGTCAAGTTGATGCCTTCGGTAATTGATTTATCAGAGTAATGATGCAATTCAAGATAAGATATTCTTTTTTCAGCTTTCTCTTTGAACTTGAGAAACGCTATGCAATAATCTCAAGAAACGACTTTGTTAACTTTTAATATTCTAAGCCCGATCTCTCGAGTAAATGAGAATTGCGATAAAGGATGCATGGATCATCACTCAAAACGAAAACCGACAGATCCTTCGGGGCGACATCCTCATTGAAGATGGTGTCATCAAGGAGGTTGGAAAAGTCTCCTCGGACGCTGACGAAGAAATCTATTCACACGGGGATATTGTTCTGCCAGGTTTGATCAACACACACACTCACGTTTCAATGGCAATTCTGAAAGGAGTTGCTGATGATGTCTCATTTCCAGATTTTCTTTCAAAAGTTTTTTCGATTGATGCTCAAAGAACACCTGAAGACATTTATGCCGGTACGCAGCTCGGATGTCTGGAGATGATCCGTAGTGGAACGACAACATTTGTGGATTTATATTATGCTGAGGACGTTATTGCAAAAGCAACAGAAGAAATGGGTTTAAGAGCGATTTTATGTTGGGCGGTGCTTGACGAGGAATTCACAACGCAAAAATGTCGACCTCTTGACAACTGTAGGCACTTCTGTGAATCAATTGATCAAGAAAAGAGCAGGATTTTACCTGGTGTTGGTCTCCAGGGTGTTTACGTTTGTTCTAAAGAAACATTTCTCGAAGCAAAAGAATACGCCGATGAGAAAGGTCTTCTTCTGCATTTCCATTTGTCTGAAACGAGGAAAGAAGTTAACGATCATAGGAAAAAAACAGGGATGCGCCCGTCTGAATATCTTGATAAAATCGGATTTCTCGGAAAAAATTGCCTTGCTGCACATGCGTGCTGGTTAACGCTCAATGAAGTGAGAATACTTGCAAAGAGCAAGACAAGTGTTTCGACATGTCCTGTTTCGAATATGAAACTCGCCACTGGTGGCGTTGCACCAATACCTGAGATGAGAAAAGAAGGCGTCAATGTCTCGATCGGTACCGATAGTTCGACGACGAACAATAGTCTTGATATGTTCGGGGAGATGAAGACTCTATCGCTTCTTCAAAAATCGAGTCGATGGGACCCTACGGTTCTTAGCGCTCAGGAAATTCTTGACTTTGCGACAATCGGGGGAGCCTTTGCAATCGGGTTAGATCGGATGATAGGATCGATCGAGCCTAGCAAGAGAGCTGATATCGTGATTCTCGACGGCATGGCACCAAATTTATCGCCGATTCGCCGCGAAACGCTGATCTCAAATGTAGTTTATTCATCGTCGCAAGCGAATGTCAAAACAGTCATATGCGATGGACAGATCTTGATGAAGGACTGGGAGATCAAGAGGATTGATGAGATTGCCGTGCTCAATCGCGCAACTGAGGCAGCGAGGAAACTGTTTTCTGAGTAAATGAATAATAAAATAGTCCCGACTCCCGGATTTGAACCGGGGGCCTGCTGATCTCAGCGGCTGTTTGACCGGCAAGCCGGTGACCCACTACAGTCAGCCGCTCTAGCCAGACTGAGCTAAGTCGGGAACTTTCAACCCTATTATCGGAGTCGTATTTAGAATTTTGTTCTTTGTTTCTTTAAATTTTATGGCTGGGGAGTTTCTTATGCAGGATGATAATATTTAAATATATATGCGAATATATCTTTTGTCAGACAAAAGAGGTCGTTTGTACCTCTTAGATCTCCAGGTGCATAAATGACCGAGGAAGATCTCGAAAAAATAACGATTCGTTTACCTAACAGGTACATTAGAGCATTGGACTTCCTCGTCAAAGTCGATGACTTTCCCTCAAGGTCCGAGGCGATCAGAGCTGCCATCAGAGATTTCATCTATGCTCGCCTAGATCTCGTCATGGATAAAATTAGAAAAATGGAGGAAGCAGAAAAGACGCTCGCATCGATGGAGATCTTCGAGGAGCGGTATCTGAAAAAATAGCTTGTGAGAATGGGATGGGATGCACATTCTCCGATGAGAGGTCACGATTACCTCCCCCCTTTATTTTTTTTATTAACAGATTTATTAATGGAATTTTTTGTGGAAAAGAGGATTGATATTGCCGATACATCAAATTTAGAATAAAAAAATAAAAGACCGGCAGAACCAGAAAAAGAATTGGAAGCGATCTTGCCTCCTCTCTTCTGAAATCTAATTTACCCAATGTAGCCGAGATCTTCTCTTTTTGGTTCTGGTGGTGTCTCAATTTCCCGAATCTTTGATGTGATCAAGTCGATCTGTTCAGCTTTATCTTCGAGCGCGCTGAAATCGATATCGACGCTCAGAACTTCGGCAAGTACTCTCAGTACAACCTCAGCACCTTTCGGATCAACGAAATAGCCAGATGTCTCACCCATGAGACACACTGCTCGCATCCCATAGATCTTGCCGAGGCCAAGCAGGAGACCACTCGCACCAACGATGCCACTTCCCGGCTCTCCCTTCGAAAAAACAACACCATGCTTCTTCATTTCCTCGACAAGTTCCTTGTCAGTAGCCGCTCCCAAAACGCGGGGTTTTTCAACCATTTTTCCTACGCCATATCCGCCGAGCGTAAAGATCATCTTGACACCGTACTTCTTAGCGATCTGTAAGACATGGTCTGATAGTTCGTATTGTCCATCAGGCGTGAGTCCTTGATAGTCGCCGACGAGGATGATCAGATCTGGTCGTTTCCCGTCGCCCTTCGAGTAATAGAGCTCGTTATTCACAAGTTTGATTAGCCCCTCGTCGTCGACCAGTACTTGGGGAGGGAAATATTTTGAGTAGATCTCTGCAAATTTGATTGCCTCGATCTGTTCGAGCAGATGCTCAGCAGCAAGTTTGCCAACGTTTCCGACGCCTGGTAATCCCTCGACCAGCACGGGATTTTCCAATTTTGGATCCTCATAGAATATCGTCTTAATGTATTCCGTAATCATCACCTCTTTCCTTTCTCAATCTTCTCCTATATATTCCATATTTATCATCAGGGGAAAATCTTGGTGGAGTTGCTACGACACTTTCCGTTCCACATCTTGGACAAGTTTCCCCTAGTGTATACTCCTGGCACTTCGGGCACTTTCTAAGCGAGGTCCTCATTATTAACTTTTCTCCTTATAGACATCACATATGTTTTTCGGGCACACTCTCTTCTATTTTGTTTAACGGGAAAAGGTACCATGCCCTCCCATTTGTTTAATTGTAGCGAGGATCTTATCACTGACTTTCTTCATCTCATCTTCAGCAGTCTTGTAATCCGGTGCCGTTACGACGATCCGGTACCGCGGCGCGCCAACATACTGAATTTTGACCTTTTCTTTTGCCGATTCAAGGCCATCCATGAGTGCCCTCTTGATTCTTTCCACACCGTCTGGAAGCGTGCATGTCAATTCAATTCGTCCGTCGATTTGGACAAATGGAGGAACGACGTTCTCTTTCGCAACATCGATGAAGACTTGCGTCCATGGGCCTTCCAAAGCATTTTCACTCAACGAATTCGGATTACCAGCACACTGCTCAAAAGCACCATAGAGTGTTCCATATTTTTCAATGAGTTTATAGCCGAACTCTTCGTAACATTCCTGGACGCTCTTGTTAAGGCGCTGAGCGACGATTTCCATCAGTTTCTCTGCTTTCTTCTCATTCTTCCATTGCTGGATCTTTTCCCTTCGTTGATGTTCGTTCACAGACTTTAACGATAAATCGATGTGTCCTTTAGAGGGATCAACACCGAGAACCTTGCATACGATTTTCTGTCCCTCGCGCACATAATCTCTAATATATTTTATCCATCCAGTTGCAACATCTCTGATATGAATAAACCCCTCTTTGTTGTCATATTCGTCGAGGGTTACAAAAGCCCCGAAGTTCTTCACATTTTGAACCGTGCAAACAACGAGCTCACCTTCTTCGGGGAATTCACTTATCCTGACCATTAATCAACCACCCCGAGCAGCTCGCCTCTGATCTCGCCCTTTCCACCAGTCGGTTTGATAAGAGTCGACCCGCACACATGGCAAACGACGGGTGTAGATGGCTTCTTGAAAGCGATCTGCTCGTTACCACAATCAGGGCATTTGACTTTTATAAATTTGCCAGTCCTGACGTCAGCCATCGGAATCACTCCACGAGTTCGAATTTCTTTGCTCTAAAGCACGGCTTTTGATGGGCTTTCTTACAAGTTTTGCATCGATATCTTAGTGCGATCCGTTTGGTAGGCTTTTCACGGCCTTCTGGTTTTGGGCGCGGGAAACCACCATAACCAGCGGTCGCTCTTCTGAACCTTCTCTGCCCCCATTTGAGCTCACTCGCCTTCCTTTTCTTGACTCTTTCTACTTCATGTTCTGTATGAGTCTTGCAATGAGGACAGTAAGTCCTTATGATTCTAGGCATTTTCATGAATTTTCACCTTGGGCGCAAGTTGCCCTAATACTCATGTAATATATAAAATCTTATCAGATTTCTTGACAATCTTGATCATCTGGATAAAGTTCCCTGATTTCATTGCTGAGAATTGATTCTTGTTTTGTATTTTTATCGATAAAGATAACATTCTGGCACGAAACCAGCGATTTGAATTTAATTTACAAATAGAAAAGAATATATATCTTCTTAATAATTAAATAAAAATAGAAAATCATGACCGAAAGGGGTTTTAATAAAAGAGATGAAACGCTGGTCGAACTTCTGATGAGCACCGGTATGCCGAGAAATGTTGCTAAAACGCTCGCGTTTCTGAGAAAAAAACCAGAGACCACATCGGTGGAAATAGAAGTTTCAACTGCACTGCGACAGCCCGAAGTCTCAATCGCGATGCAAGAGTTACGCCGGCGAAAGTGGGTGACGAAAAGGGATATCAAAAAAGAAGGGAAGGGACGCCCGATTCATGCCTATCGACTGGCTATACCCTTTGAGAAGATTATTGAAACGATCGAAAAGGAAGAACGAAAACGTATTGAGAAAATCGAGCAAAATGTCAATCAGTTGAAGCAATTTGTATCCTCGAGTTCTGAAAGCGTCTCTGAATCTGAGAATGTTGGAACAACACAACAGCAGAGCCAAGTAAGCTAGGCTTGAGTTCGTTTTTTGACAATCACTCCATGGTCGGTGCCTACGATGACTTGTGTAGCGAGATCGATAAAAAGACCATTCTCAACTACACCAGGAATCGAATTCAGCCTTTTTTCGATTTCCTCGGCGTTCTCGATTTTTCCGAAATAGCAATCATAAATGTAGTGGCCATTGTCCGTTATGAACGGTGTATTATTCCCCCTGAGTTTTGCAGTGCAACCTAGTTTTTCCAATCTCTCTCTTG
>JANHAK010000171.1 GCA_024464195.1 Methanomassiliicoccales archaeon
TCACCGCAGCAAGGAGGATGAAGAATTGAAGGTTAAGATCTGTGGAATCACAAATGCTGAAGATGCTTGGATGTGTGAATCATTCGACCCAGATGCCCTTGGTTTCGTTCATTATCCTTTGAAAGCTCGGAGTTTACCTCTTGAAAATATTCGCGATATCTCGTCTACGATCGGACCTTTTACAAAGAAAGTTCTTGTTTGTTTGCCCGGGAATGTTGACGTAGCCGTGAAGATGGTGGAAGATGCGGGTGTTGACGTTATCCAGTTGTACACCTTTTGTCGATCAGAAATTGAGACAATAAAGGCTTGCGGAATTCCTGTAATCAGAGCAGTAAAGCCGGTAGAAAGAGAAATCCAAGAGTTTGTTGGTGTCGCCGATGCATTACTTTTTGATGGGCCTGTTCCTGGATCAGGATTATCTCACGATTACACGAAAATTCCTATTAAGAGCTGCCATAAAGCGATTATCGCTGGTGGATTAACTCTCGAGAACCTGGATATCGTGAAAGCTCTGAAACCTTACGGGGTTGATGTATCATCTGGTGTAGAAAGAACAATCGGCAAAAAGGATCCGCAACTCGTTTCAGAATTCATCAGGAGGTGCAAATCTTGACTGATGTCCGATATTTCGGACGATTTGGCGGTATGTTTGTGCCAGAAATTCTTATGAAGGCTCTAAAGGACCTCGAAAAAGAATACAACAAGGTGAAGAATGATAGTACGTTTAAAGAAGAACTTAATGATCTTCTTCACAATTACGCAGGAAGGCCGACTCCGCTGTACTTTGCTGGACGGCTTTCGAAACGATGCGGAAGTGCTAGAATTTTTTTAAAGCGCGAAGACCTTGCTTATACGGGGTCTCATAAGATCAACAATGCGCTTGGACAGGCGCTTCTTGCGAAATGGATGGGTAAAGATAGAATTATCGCCGAGACTGGAGCAGGCCAGCATGGGGTGGCAACGGCTACAGCATGTGCGCTATTGGGTATCAAATGTGAGATCTACATGGGAGAGATCGATGTTGAAAGGCAAAGGCTCAATTGTTTCAGAATGTCTATACTCGGTGCCAAGATTAACGTCGTCAAATCGGGATCGAGAACGTTGAAAGATGCGATCAACGAGGCAATGAGGGATTACGCTGCAACGAGTGATCATACACATTATCTTATTGGAAGTGTTGTCGGTCCACATCCGTATCCAACGATTGTTCGTGATTTTCAGTGTGTGATTGGGGAGGAAGCGAGAGAACAGATTCTTGAGCAAGCAGAGGAAATGCCAGATGCTCTTGTCGCATGCGTTGGTGGCGGCAGTAATGCAATTGGACTTTTTCATCCCTTTCTCTCATATAGCGATGTCAAGATGTACGGAGTCGAAGCGGCTGGTGAAGGTGTTGAGACGGGTAGGCACGCCGCGAGTCTCGTAGCTGGGAGGGAAGGTGTTCTGCATGGTGCTCGAACAATGATTTTACAGAATGAAGAAGGGCAAATTTCTGAAACGCACTCCATCGCTGCTGGTCTCGATTATCCAGGCGTGGGGCCGGAACATGCCTATCTCAAATCGATTAATCGAATAAATTACGTCGCGGTGAACGATCGAGATGTCCTCAGGGCATTTCGAATCCTCTCTGAAACAGAAGGAATCATTCCCGCTCTAGAAAGCGCTCATGCGATTGCATTTGTGTTGCAAGTTGCGAACGATCTTTTTAACGACAAAATCATCATTGTCAATCTTTCTGGCAGAGGAGATAAGGACGTGGCACAAGTTGCTAAAATGGAGGCGGTATAGTGACCAGAATCTCGAGTACCTTCGCCTCTCTCAGACGCAAGGGCATCGCCGCCTACATTCCGTATGTATGTGTTGGGGATCCTTCGATTGACTTCTCAAAAAAATTGATTCACAATCTAATCAACGCTGGAGCGGATATTTTGGAAATTGGTATTCCTTTCTCAGACCCAATCGCCGATGGGCCTCTCGTACAAGGTGCAATGATGCGCTCTTTGGCAAACGGGTTCAAGATGAAGCATCTATTCGAATTGGTCTCTGACGTGAGAGTATTTGAAAACAACAAGCCAATCGTCGTTATGAGTTATCTTAATCCGATTATTCAATTCGGTATCGAACGTTTCTGTGAACTAGCATCACAAGCGGGCGTTGATGGCTTACTCCTTGTTGATCTCCCCTTGGAGGAATCTGAGGAAATCGACAAAATTGTAAGATCAAACGATCTTGACATTATCAGAATCATTGCCCCCACATCTGGCGATGAGCGTATCGACCGATTGCTCGAGAACAGCTCGGGGTTTGTTTACGTTGTTTCAGTCGCTGGTGTTACTGGTCCTAGAGAGAAATTGCCTCAGACTGTTTTCTCCTTTCTTAAGACTGTCAAGGCTAGAAGTCGTGTTCCGGTGGTTCTTGGATTCGGAATATCGGGGCCAGATCAGGTAGCTCTTGCCGTCAAAGCTGGAGCTGACGGCATTGTTGAAGGATCCAATCTCATTAAATTATATAATTCTCTGGGAAAAAGTGACTCGAGCTTACCAATTTTAGCGAGTCATGTTCGTGAGATGAAATCTGCGATGGTACTCTCTGAGACAAATGCACAAGGAATTTAATTCGTTTTTATTGATTAAATATAATATGATCCTTTTAGAAAATTCAAAATCATAATTCTACGAAGAAGATAATAATGGGGAGAAGCAAACAACCAGTGAGTTGCACCCTCTTGACGCCGAGTAACGGTGGTAGGAGACCCAGAGAGGTTGCAGCGATGAGTACAACGAATCCGACAGGACCTGTCATTAATAAAACAAGTGAGATTAAGAATAAGAGTACGACAGTATTGACCCTCTTCATATCGACATTTTCAAGCTTCTTGCTGATCCTTTTTCCGAAGAGGATTGTCAATGTGAATCCAATCAGTGATGCGAAAAAGATCGAGAATAACATGAGTGAAAAGACGGGTGAAATCTCGTTCAACGATGCGACGATTTCCTGAGATCCTATGATTTCTTTCACCGCGATCATCGCCCCACTCCTGCTCTTACCTATCGTTGTGAGAGCAATCAAATTGAAAACCGTTGCAGAGGTTCCCAGAGCAGAGACCATTGTGATAAAATCCTTTGATGAATCGATTGGATCAACTTTCCTTTTTGATGTAACAAAACTGGCAATAACTGCACCTGTTGTTGAAGTTACCCCTGGACACCATCCTACAAAAGCACCGAGGATCGTACCTTTTATCGCACTACAGCAATTGATCCTAGCGGGCGATTTCGATTCCTGTGGCGGGATTTTTGATCTTCCAAATGAAAGAAGCAGAGAGGGCACTCCGAAAAGACCAGATAGCAATGGA
>JANHAK010000172.1 GCA_024464195.1 Methanomassiliicoccales archaeon
AAAGACTTCTGGCTGTGGAAGATGTATGCATATGCGATGTGTGTGGCTCTATGATCGATGAAAGAGCACCGGACCAACGTCCGATCTGCGAGATTGCAAAGACCAGATTGGGGGTTCTGAACCGATCAGCGAAAGTCTATTCTGATGTCACGGCATTCTCTTTAATTAATTAAACTAATTAATGAAAAGAATAGTAAAGAAGGATATGCGATTTGATTAGAATACGATCAAATTTGATCCTTTATGACCCACGTCTAGATTGACACAACAATCATATTAAAAGAAGTTAGATTTAGATAGATATTTTTTGCCGCCCAAAGATAAGTGATGAAAAATATCTAAAGCCGATTGGGAATCGGTGAAAGTTCTAGATTCCTAATCAATAATCTCGATGGACCTTCACAAAAGAACAGCGCAATCGAAACAAAATTTCGTCAAAGAAAGAGAATTAATGATAATTGAAAAGAACGGGAAAAAGAAGACTTTTTAAAAGACGAAACAATGCAAAAGTTATCCTAACGCGGCGATCACCGCTTCCGTAAATTGCTCGGTCGTTGCATTTCCACCCATGTCAGGTGTTAACACCTTCCCTTCTCCAAGTACCTTGTAAATCGCATTCCTAATCTTATTAGCCTCGCTTTTCATGCCGATATAATCGAGCATCCAGGCAGCAGAGAGGATGATTCCAGTAGGATTCGCAATACCTTTTCCAGCAAGATCGGGTGCGCTTCCATGGGCTGCTTCAAACATACCAATGTTCTCGCCGAAATTAGCTCCGGGCATGAGCGCGAGTCCGCCGATGAGACCGCCGCATAACTCTGAGAGGATATCTCCATAGAGATTTTGCGTCACGATCACGTCGAACTGTGAAGGGTTTGTGACGAGCTGGAATGCGGCATTATCAACGAGCATGTCTCTGAATTTAATGCCTGGATAGCCAGATGCGATCTCTCCAGCGCATCTCAAGAAAAGACCATCACCCTTTTTCAAAATATTTGCCTTGTGAACCGCCACCACTTCTTTTCTATTGTTCGCTAGGGCATATTCGAAAGCAAACTTCGCGATGCGTTTACTTGCCTCGGCAGAAGTGATTTTAACACTCTCTACCGCTCCATAGCTCGATTCTCTTTCCACGCCAGAGTAAAGGCCTTCCGTATTCTCCCTGACGATGACAATATCGACATTGCTGTGGAGCGCTTTGACACCAGGAATCGATTTGACAAGCCTCACGTTCGCAAAAAGGTTAAGACGCTGTCGAATTGTCACATTTACACTCTTAAAGCCAGATCCAATTGGAGTTGTGACTGGTCCCTTGAGAACAACGCCCGTCTCAATCGCCCATTCAAAGAATCGGGGCGGTATCGGTCTACCGATCTCCTGCATGACTTTCGCACCGGCCTCGACCTTTTCCCATTGGATCTTCGCACCGCTTGCCTCGACCACCCTCACTGCAGAATCTGTAATTTCGGGGCCGATGCCATCACCTGGAACAAGTACAACTTTTCTCATCTTATCCCTCTTCATTGATTTTGAACCCACCATGCTTCCTGAAATGCTCGACGAGCCCACCATCTTCAAGGATCCTGACCATCACGGCGGGAAGAGGCTTCGCCTTGATGATCGTTCCCTTTGCAACGATTCTGATCAACCCCTTCCTAAGATCCACCTGGAGCTCGTCGCCATCCTCGACACTCGAGGTGTCACATTCCAATACTGGCAAACCAACATTAATGCAGTTTCGATAGAAAACTCTTGCGAAAGATTCGGCAATGACGGCTCCGATACCCGCAGCTTGCAGGACGAGTGGCGCTTGTTCTCTGCTTGACCCACATCCGAAATTCCGCCCTGCGACAATAAAATCGCCGTGTTCGATTTCATTGTAAAAGCCAGGTCTTAAATCTTCCATTACATGCTTAGCCATTTCATTTATGTCTAAAGTCTTAAACTTGTATTTTCCCGAAATGATATAATCGGTGTTAATATTGTCTCCGAATCGATGAGCTCTTCCTCTCAACAGATTCATTGGAACACCTCTCTAGGATCAGAAATGACACCGTTGATCGCCGAATAAGCAGCCGTCGCGGGACTGGCCAAATAGATGAACGCCTTCGAATTCCCCATGCGTCCCTTGAAATTGCGATTTGCTGTCGAAAGAACGTTTTCGTTGTCGGCTGGTATGCCACCACCAGTTCCGACACATGGGCCACAACCAGGCGTAATGATGACACCGCCAGCCTTGACAATTTTTGCAAGAATTCCCTCTTCCAACGCCTTTAAATAAATCTCCCTCGAGGCTGGTGCAACGATCAACCTTGTCCGCTTCGCCACCTTTTTGCCATCGAAAATTCTAGCTGCGATGCGCAGGTCTTCGAGCCGTCCGTTTGTACATGTTCCGATGAAAACCTCATCAATTTCTATGCCAATAACATCATCAACTGGCACAACCTGATCGACCTGATGCGGCTTTGCAACCTGCGGCGGCAGTTTAGAAAGATCTTCTTTAATCACTTTTTCATAAACTGCGTCGTCCGTCGCGTCGACTCCTTTGATCATTTCAGATGTACGGCCCCTGAGATAATCGACGACCTTTTCATCGCATCGCATTAGTCCAACCTTCGCACCTGTCTCAACAGCCATATTGGCAATCGTCATCCGTGCTTCGACTGACAAAGCGTCGATTATCTCCCCGTAGATTTCCAGCGCTTTGTATGTCGCCCCATCAGCAGTCAGTGATCCGACCATATGTAACGCGACGTCTTTCGAAAAAACACCTGATTGCAAAATGCCATTGTATATGAGTTTAATCGTTGAGGGCACCTTCAACCAAGTCTTTCCGCTGATGAGTGCTGCTGCAACATCCGTTGAGCCCATCCCCGTTGCAAATGCATTGAGTGCACCGTATGTACAGGTGTGGGAATCGGCACCGATGATGATGCTGCCAGGCAGAGCGTGGCCCTTTTCTGGCATTAGCTGATGGCATACGCCCTCGCCTACATCATAGAGAATTGTGCCGTGTTGCGAAGCAAAACGCCTCATTTCCTTATGAATATTCGATACACCTTCGACCGGTGATGGCGCATTGTGATCGATGATAATCGCGTATCGATCTGGCGCATAGATGGATTTTCCGCCCATTTTCTCGAACGCTTGCATTGTCAACGCAGTAGTTCCATCCTGACTCATAATAAAATCGACTGGCACTACGACGATGTCGCCAGCTTCAACCTGTGCGCCGATATGATTCGATATGATATTTTCAGAAATTGTCCCCATTATCCTCACCTTTATGTCTTTTCGAACATGCCAGCCTTATAATCTTGATAAATATAAACAAGCTCGTTTTCGGAAAGG
>JANHAK010000009.1 GCA_024464195.1 Methanomassiliicoccales archaeon
AAGTCATATTTTGTCATACCAAACATTCTGAAAGAAAAAGGTAACTAATTTCACTTCATCAGATTCTATCGATTAGTTCAGATAAAAGAACTCTCATTTGTTCTAAATTGAATTTAAATATTTAGATCCTGTACATTGTAATCCTTCAATTTGACATCAAATTTCTAGTCCCAAGAAACCTCTGTTTAGAGATATATTATCGAAAATATCTTTTAAATCCTTCCATATACCCTGCCAAAGGTAGAATATGATCAATAAACTGGCAGATATCGAGCGAAAATGGCAGGAAAGATGGTACGATGTCGGCATCAATGAGGCAGAACCCGATAACCGACCAAAATTCATGATCATCTTTGCCTATCCTGGAGTAACTGGATATCTGCATGTGGGGCATTTACGAGGCTACACCTACGTAGATGCGATCGCGCGCTACATGCGAATGAATGGATATAATGTCTTGTTTCCCGTTGGAACTCATGCAACAGGCAATGGGGCAATCAGCTTAGCGAGGAGGATAAAGGCACGCGACAGGGCGACACTTGACTACATGTTTGCTAACGGATGCCTAGAATCCGAAATAAAAAATCTGGAAGATCCGATCAATGTTGTAAACTTCTTTAATGACGTTTATGTTAATCAATACTGGAAAAGATTTGGATTTCTTGCTGATTGGCGTCGTTTTACATGCACGATATATCCCGATTATCAAAAATTCATCCAGTGGCAGTTCCGCAAACTCAAGGCTAAGGGACTCCTGATTCAGAAACCATATTATGCGCCAGCGTGCATTGAATGCGGTCCGGTGGCTGTTGACCCATCTGAGACAGATCTCCAAAAAGGTGGAAGAGCGGAGATCATTGAATATACACTTCTTAAGTTCAGATGCGAAAATCTTTTTCTTGTTGCAGCAACACTTCGCCCCGAGACTGTTTTTGGTCAAACTAACTTTTGGGTTAATCCAGATGTCGAATACGTGAAAGTTAAGAATAATGATGAGATTTGGGTTATAAGTAGGCCATCATTTGAAAAGATGAAATATCAAAAAGAAGGGCTAGAAATCATCGACACGATCGCCGGAAAAGAACTTGTTGGTAAGAAATGCATTGCCCCAATGATTCACAAGGAGATTATTGTACTTCCGGCAACCTTCTGCGATCCATCAGTCGGTACAGGTCTCGTCATGAGTGTTCCCTCTGATGCGCCGGATGACTGGATTGCCTTAAAAGAATTACAGGAAAATGAAACGATGCTCTCAAAATACAATCTTGATCCGGCTGAAATTCGAAAGATCAAACCAATCCCAATCATCGACATTGACGGCTGGGGACCCCTACCTGCGGTCGAGATTGTTGAGAAGATGGGTATCGAGAGAAGTAGCGATACGAGGCTTGAAGAGGCAAAAAAGATCGTCTATCGTGATGGATTTCACAAAGGAAAAATGAATAGTAATTGTGGCAAGTATGCTGGAATGCCAGTTCAGAAGGCAAAAGAGCTCATGCGCGATGAGATGATTTCGACCGGTGAGGCCGAACTGTTTTATGACCTCTCCGAAGAAGTCATCTGCAGATGCGGAAAACCTGTTGTGATTAAGAAGGTTCCAGACCAATGGTTTATTGACTATGGCAACAAGGCATTAACAGAAGCAAGTAAAAGACATGCAAAAACTATGCATATTCTTCCACCAGAATATTATATCAATATACAAAATGTCCTCGACTGGTTCCGCGAGAGAGCATGCGTCAGACAAGGAAATTGGCTAGGTACGAGATTTCCATTTGATGAAAAATGGATAATCGAAGCGATTTCCGACTCCACACTTTATCCCATCTATTATCTTGTTTCCAAATATGTGAACGAAGGATCGTTGAAGACAGAACAATTGACCGAGGAATTTTTCGATTATGTTTTTCTTGACTGTGGCGACCCAGAGAGTATTGCTAAGAAAATTGGAGTAGATCTAGAGCTTCTCAAGAGAATTAGAGAAGACGTCGAGTATTGGTATCCTCTTGATATTAATCTAGGTGGAAAGGAACACATGACTGTTCATTTTCCAGCGTTTCTAATGAACCATGTCGGAATTCTTCAGGAAAAATACTGGCCTCGGGGCATATTCGTCAATTGGTATATCACAGGAAAACTTGGCAAAATATCAAAATCGAAAGGTGGCGCAGAGCCGATTCCAGGTGCAGCTGAACGATTCGGTGTCGACACGATGAGGTTATATTATGCGCACATTGCCTCGCCATTTGCTGATGTCGAGTGGGATGAGGAAGCACTCGAAAATTACAAAAATCGAATCGATCGAATTATTAAAACAATCGATGAATTGAGAAGTCTCAACGGAATGGAGGAATTTAGACACATTGATCGATGGATGCTGTCGAGATTGAATTCGAGAATTAGGGCTGTGCGGGAAGGGATGAAAGATTTTGATCTGCGACAGTTGGCTAACGAAGTCTATTTCGAGATGATCAACGATATCCGATGGTATCTTCGGAGGGGAGGGAACAATAAAAAACTCATCAATCGAGTTTTAGATGTCTGGATAAGGATGATGGCACCGATTACACCGCATATTGCTGAGGAACTGTGGGAGAATCTCGGTAAAGAATGCTTTGTCTCGACATCGAATTTTCCAAATGTTATCGAAGAGGAAATTAGATTTGATGTCGAGGAAGCTGAAGAATTTCTCAAATCGATCGTGTCGGATATTAATGAAATTCTCAATGTGACCGGAATGATACCGAACCATATTCGCCTGTACACATCACCAAAATGGAAGATGCAGGTCTTCTCCACGGCGCTAGATCTTGCAAAGAGAAAAGAACTTACAATTCCAGGGTTAACCAAAATCGTCATGAAGGATCAACTTTTGAAGACTTATGGGAAAGAAGCTTCTGATTTCGCACGAAAAACCGCAGAGGTACTCCTCAAGTGCTCAAATGATGAGTTAAGGCGATTTGAAGCACAATTCGACGAATTCGATTTCCTCAACGAGGCTGCACAATTTCTGAGAAATGAATTTGCATGCGAGATCTCAGTTTATTCAGCTGATGATCCGAAAGCACCAGATCCTCAGAACAAAGCAAAACTAGCAATTCCGCGGAGGCCAGCGATCTACGTTGAGTAAACAGTAATCCCTAGATCGTCAAGAATCAAGTGAGCTTTGATGGCTTTGGAGTTCTTTTCTATCGTTTCAGCTACCTTCTTTCAAAAATGTCGTACGCGCTTCATAATAGAGGATCAGTTGTCGCTCGACAATTTTAGACAAGATAGTTTATATGACAATTTTTTTATAGAAAGTCTCTTTTCCCCATCTTAACGGTCTGTGAGGGGGATACTGATGTTTGCAAGAATCGCGAATTTCATTGCTCATCATTATAAGGGTATCATCGCGGCGTGGATAATTGTGCTAATTGTTGCTGTTCCAATTGCACCAGAGGTTTTCAATATCGTCAAATACGAAGAAACGGAAATGGCTCCGAAAGATATCGAGTCGATCATCGCACAGGATTTCATCAATCAACATTTCCCTTCAGCAGGTCAAGAGGGAACTACGATCATTGTTTTCACGAATGAGAACGTTCTCAATGATGAAATGAAAAAGGCAATTTTCAGGATCAGGAACGACATTTTTAACGAAACACATGGTGGTAGAATCGATGGTGAGGTGAGGGTTGATACACTCTACGATGCTCTAGAGATATATAGCACCGGAGTTCTGAAAAATATTAACACGGAATATCACCAAACAAGAGAAATGGTAAATCTCACAGCTTACGCGATTTTTGGTATCCCCACTGGGTTCCGAACACTCTGGGAAGAGACGAATAAGAGCTGTTTCCTTGTCTTTGGCATCCCTGCAATGCATCTAGCGACGTGGATGCAAATCAACATGACCCATCCGTTGTGGAATGTGAGCACAGTTGATTCGGTCGCCTACAACCAAACAAAGGCTCTATTGATGACAAGCCTCGAAACACAAGAATTGAACGAATCAGAAAGATCACTCGCAATCGGATGGTACTCGACTTATATCATCGCCTGGAACGTTACGAGAGGAACACCTTTAGAGTCTGTGCCCGTGGAAAGAGCGTCGAGCGCTTTACCTAGCTTTGAAAATTTCATTCTTTACGCTCCATTGCCATCCGATTTTAAGACTTTTCTCCTTTCGATCTATTCGTATTTTGATTTGACAAATTGGCATGACTATCACAGTATCAATGCGTTTTGCAAAGAATTATACCTGTCTCAATTGCGGTCAATGACTTCCCAAGTTCCGGCCTCATATGTTCAATTGTTCTCCAATTATTTCGAGACATTCTATTCATTGTGGAACGCTTCATCGTCTGAACCGAATGATGAGAATTTCAGGGGCATTGTAGAAACATCGGTCGAAGTGTTAAGCCATGCGGTTGGGGGACAAGAAGGAGCGTTTATCACAGCAGTCTACTCTAATATTGGCTGGAACGGATGGAACAACGATTCAATGATTTCACTGTTTACAGCTACAAACATAGCGCAGCTGGCTTCAATAGATCTCTGGCTTGTAATTGAAGTTGGAAAGATTTCCCCAGACACGTCGATCTTTACCTTCCAGCAACTCGCCCATCAGATTGTTGTTAATAGTACAATTGATAATTTCCCGCTTCCAATCATCCCAGCACTTCTCTCATCCTTTGTCAATACTCCAAAAAATGATACAATGATTGTTTCATTGACATTCGAAAGTAACGATGAGAATATCTCGCTCGGGAAAGAATCAGTTGGCATTATTCGTGAAATTGTTAAGTCATCAATATCAGATTCGAGTAACATAAGAACGTATGTAACAGGATCGGATGCAATTTCCCTTGATCTCGAAAAATCGACGAACGAGGACATCAGGAGAATTGATCCGATCACTGTTGTCCTCGTCCTCATTCTGATCGGACTTTTCTTCAGATCCTTTATCGCATCGTCCGTTCCACCGATGATCATCGGAGTCGCAATGGGTGTGAGCTTTGCAATGGTATACGCTATCGGCTCCTATTTCCTTCCAATACACTACAGTGTCCCAACGCTCATGGTCACATCGATGATGGGAGCGGGCTGTGATTATTGTATTTTCATCCTTTCGAGGTATAGAGAAGAGCGGCGAAATGGCTTATCGAAAGAAGAAAGCGTCAAAACAGCTGTAACATGGGCCGGAGAATCGATCGCGACTAGCGGCGCGACTGTGATTATTGGATTTGGCGTTCTGTCGCTCGGCCGCTTTGAAATGCTGAAATCGATGGGTATTGGCCTTGCCCTTGGCATTGCTATCGCGCTTATTGCAGCATTAACTCTATTGCCGTCCGTTCTCATGCTCCTCGGGGACAGAATATTCTGGCCTTCAAAGATGACAACTGCGAATAAAAACAATGGAAAGAAAAACAAAGAAGGATACTTTACAAAGAGCGCAAAGTTTGCTGTTAAACACGCCAAGGCTATTGTCCTTGTTGCAGTTGTCATTTCGATTCCTGCCACCTATCTGGTTTTGACTCTGGAAACGAGTTACGACTTCATTGAAGCGATGCCAGATAACGAGAGCAAACTCGGAATTAAGGTTCTCGGTGAGAGCTTTGGTGCCGGTAAGATGATGCCGACATTCATTGCTGTCGAGATGAAGAATCCCGTTATAACTAATAATTCCATAGATGTGACCGCTCTTGATGCCATTGAAGAGTTATGCAAGGAACTATCAAACCTATCAAGTGTTGCAGAAATCATCAGTCCGACTCGGCCGCTGGGGGAACATGAGCCGATCAACTATGCAAATCTATCATCGTATCCAGAAGAACAAGCCGCGCAATATATGGCACTCATGAGAGGAATGATTAGCGAAAATGATTCGAAAGTCGTTCTGATCACCGTCAGCTTCAAAGAAGATCCTTTTGCGAAGGAATCGATCGATAGCATCGATGTCATTCGATCAATGTGTTCTGGGTTCGCAAGTGAGAATGACAATGTTTCATCGGTCTACGTTGCCGGTTCTACAGCGATCATGTACGATATTTCAACGCTAGTCTGGGAGGACTTCAAAGTCATGGAAGTCTTCGCAATCATAGGCATTTATATTGTTCTGATGATCGTCTTGGGTTCGCTAATAAGCCCACTGCGGTCGATCATCACAATTTTGCTGAGCATTTCCTGGACAATTGCAGTTACGATGCTTCTCTTCAACTTCCTGCAGGGCGTTCCAATCTTGTGGCTGATGCCAATGGTCCTGACAGTCGTCTGCCTTGGTCTTGGCATGGATTATGATATTTTCATCACGACAAGGATCAGAGAAGAGGCACAAAAAGGAAAGAGTGATACAGATGCGATCATCCACGCAATGGAACGAACGGGTGGCATCATTACAGCATGCGGTATTATCATGGCTGGTGCATTTGGAACGATGATGCTGTCCGAGGGCGCGCTGCTGCAGGAATTCGGTTTTGCCCTTGCCTTTGCAATCCTACTCGATTCGACGATTGTGCGCATCTACCTCGTACCAGCTGCGATGTCACTGCTCGGTAAATGGAACTGGTATGCACCTGGAAAACTTCAAAGAGTCAAAAGAGAGGAGAAAAAATAGACAATCTGCGGTTCAATTCGTTCGGGTAAGAATCGCTAAATTGCTTCGAAAGATCAACAGACCTGATCACTGTCGAACTCACATTTGATTCAAATCATGTGAACCATCGCCTGAATAGGTTGTGCGCCTCACCGATCTGATCTAGGATCTTTCCGACGACAAAGTCGACAAGATCATCAATAGTTTTCGGATTATGATAGAAAGCTGGACTCGCGGGTAGAATCTTAACGCCAAGCCTACATAATTTGAGCTGGTTTTCCAGCATCACAGCATTGACAGGCGTTTCCCTCGGTACAAGAATAAGCGTTCTACCCTCCTTCATAGCTACTGCGGCGACCCTCGTGATCAGCGTATCTGCGATGCCTGATGCAATCTTTGCGATCGTTCCCTCAGAACATGGTGCAATGATCATAGCATCGAAAAATTGACTTCCCGAAGAAATCGGGGCAAAAAGATCATCATTTCGATAAGAATAATCCGCGAGTCGTTCAAGGTCTTCAATTTCGATTCCCAGTTCAAACCTGATAATTTCCCTGGCCGTATCTGAAACGATAAGAGTTTTCTCGCCACTAATCGTTTCGAGAAGACGCTTTCCATAGATCGCACCGGATGCTCCCGTGATTGCGATAATAGATTTCACATGTACGAATTATGGCGCAGGGTATTTTAATTCTCTCAACGGATGAATCTTCTTATTTAAAATAATAAGAAGATTTTTGAGGATCGCTATAAAATAAAAAAAATCAAAGGAGGCTTTTAACACGGCTGAGTTAAAGCCACATTTCCACACTGTCCAAAACACTTTTATATAGGCAGTCTATTAATGCCGCAAGCGTCATCATTGAATGAGCAATATTGAAGATCTTCCTGAGGTTGAATACAATGGTTACAGTCTTTGATGTCCCTGCTGACAAGGTGATCGAAAAGACAGCAAAAATCCTCAAGACCTACGAAACTATCAAGCCGCCAGAATGGGCAGATTACGTGCGGACCGGTCGGCATACGGAGAAATCACCAGTTCAAGCGGACTGGTGGTATACGAGAGCCGCATCGATCCTCAGAAAGGTGTATATTATGGGTCCCATCGGCACATCGAGGCTTGCCGCGGAGTATGGTGGTTTCGCCGACCGAGGGTCTAAACCAAACAGGGCTGTCAAAGGAAGCGGATCGATCACGAGGAAATGTCTGATGCAATTAGAAGCGTCAGGTCTTGTCATGAAAGATAAGAAAAAAGGGAGGATCGTCACCCCCAAAGGGCGATCTCTTCTTGACAAAATTGCTAAAGAAATTCATGATGAAATGACTAAACCAACGACAAGTTAAATGGTTGTGATCCTATGGAGGATACCGAGCTCGAGGAATTAAGAAGAAGAAAACTCGCCGAACTTCAGAGGCAAAGAGAACAGCAGTTGCTCGCTGAGGAACAGGCGAGACAAATCGAGGCAGAGCGACAGGCCCTCCTTAGACAGATTCTCACGCCAGAAGCAAGGGAAAGATTAGGTACAGTCAGAATGGCGTACCCAGATATTGCAAGGCTGGTCGAAGATCAGCTCATCATGCTTGTTCAAAGTGGGAGACTAGATAGGCAGATTGATGATGCGACTCTCAAGCAGATATTGAGGCGCGTTGCGCCGAGAAGAAGAGAAATTACGATCGAGAGGAAGTGAGTATGACTCGAAACAAGCCGTCGGCAATGAAGTCTCGTCTCATGAAGGCGACAAAGCAGAATCGGAGGGTCCCCGCATGGGTAATGATCAGAACGAATAGGAACTTCTTGCGACATCCAAAGCGCCGAAATTGGCGAACACATAAATTGAAGGAGTAGGGATTCGATGGAACAAGAGGAGAAAATTCTGAACATTCCTTTGAAAAATACTAAAAAAGTGCCTCGAACTCAAAGAGCTGAGCGTGCGATTAAAGAGATCCGTGAATACATCGTAAGACATCTCAAAACTGATGAGGAGGACGTTTGGATCGACAACCGATTGAATGAGGCGATCTGGAGCAGGGGAATCAGCAAACCGCCGTTCCGCATCAGGGTCAAGGCGGTCAAATTCGAAGACGGACTTGTCGAAGTTTCCCTCCCAGAGGACTGATCAATCGGTGCATTTGGCATGATGAAACTTTCAAATTACAACGGAAACCCTTATATCGGCGTTTATTGCGTCGCAAATGAGTTTTTTTCTTTGATTCCTTTTGATTCATCAAAATCGTTGGAACAAGATATTGAAGAAGCGCTTGGTGTTCAGGTCGAGCGATGCTCGATTGCTGGCACGAATATCCTAGGATCTCTTGTTGCGATGAATTCGTACGGTGCAGTTGTCACCAACATGGCCTCACAAGAGGAAATCAAAGCCATTTCGAAACGAATTCCAGTTTACCGAATTGAAGATAAACTGAATGCAACTGGTAATAATATTCTCGTCAACGACAATGCTGCCCTTGTGCACCCCGAAATTGGAAAGAAAGTCTTGAAAAAGATTGAGAAAGTTCTACAAGTCGAAGTTGTTCAGGGTGTTCTGGCAGGACATAAGACTGTCGGGTCCGTTTGCATTGCAACAAACAAAGGGGTTCTCTGTCATCCAAATACCCGAAAAGAAGAACTCGAAATGATTCGCTCGCTTTTCAAAGTTCCCGCCTCAATTGGAACGCTTAATTACGGCGCGCCAATCGTAAGGGCATGCCTTGTTGCTAATTCAAGAGGTGCTGCCGTAGGTTATAAGAGCACGCCCATTGAGTTAGGGCGCGTTGAAGACGCGCTAGGGCTTATCTGATAAGATAGCCTGATACTCAGTAAAAAAAAAAGAAATCGGTTGAGAATTGAAGTTTGTTTATCTCAAGGTGAGAATACCCAATATTCCATCTCCTGGGGAAGATCCTCCCTTGCGAACTCGATTTCATTGCCGACACGGAGAATCTTATCCTCTTGGATTCCCGTTAAAAACACATCAACCGGTTGGATAGAAAGCGAAAGACCGGCTACTCTGAAGTGCATCGGTATGACGATTTTGGGATTAATATCTTTAACGACTTCTCGTGCCGATTCAATGTCGATTGTCGGAATACCGCCAACAGGCAAAAATAAAATGTCGACTGACCCAAGCGTACGAATCTGATCTGGACTAAGTCGATGACCGAGATCTCCGCAATGACAAAATTTTATTCCATCCAATTCAAAGCTGAAAACGACATTCTTTCCACGCTTGGCTCCATTAACTTCGTCATGAGCTGTAACAATTCCAAGAATTCTCACACCTTTGACAACCCGTTCACCGGGTTCCTTTACAGCCACATAGTCCCCCTTGACGATTCTCAGTGCATTGTGATCGAAATGATCGTGACTGACTAAGACAATATCCGCTTTTACATGCGGTGGCTTGATCCCTAACGACTTACCATCATGCGGATCTGTAACGATAGTCACACCGTTCTTAATCTCAAAACATGCATGACCATGCCATTTGATTTTCATATCTAACACCTCACATCACGTCAACGCTTTCCTGTTCTGATGATTTAAAAATAGCGCCACAAGCGGGACAGATCTGATCGTCCGATGAAACGACTTCGTGACATACAGGACAGATCAGAACCTCCAATTCCTCATTATCGCCATTCATATCACTTGATTCACTATCACATCTTGATGCTCCCTCACCAACGCGCTTCATACCAATAATTTGCGTAAAGCCAAAAACAACCATCAATGCTCCAACTATTGATACGGTCCATCCGAGAAACCAATTGACCGTAAATACCGATGAGATAAGAAGAATTGTTAGGTATGCCGAAAAACCAACGATCACAAAGCCTGCGGTCAATAATGTTGCCTTGATTTCCAATGATATATGACCCATCGGCTTAGCGAAAGATTCTGCCTTAGCGGATTCTTCGTTTCGGATCTCGCCACGATCAACAATAAATTTCTTGATTGCTGACACATCCTTGGATGAGATCTTCTCAACAGCCACGCGATCAGACAATCCCTTTTCTTCTACCACCGTTTCCGCGATTTCTTTAACTTCAGTTTCAATTATCGTTGTTTCTCGATCTAACCTTGGCGATTCAACCTCTTCGTCCTCAGTAACTGGAACAATAGATGGTTGCGCAGCTTCAGCTGAAGATGGAAGCGTTTCAGATCGATCTTCTGCAGATGACTCCTCGAAATCACGAGAAATCGGCGTTTCCCCACTGATGGAAGGTGTTTCGGAAATTTCTGAAGTTTTTGCTTCCAGCGAATATTCCACTAGTGGCTCTTCTTTTTCATCGCGTGAGAGATCCTTCACTCTAACCAGCGTCGCTTCTACGATTTTAGACTCTTCTTTTCCCGCAGTCTTCTCAGGTTTTTGCAGGGCAATTCGCTCGAGCTCCAAGAGGTGATCGGTCCACTCATCCTCGACATCGCTAAACTTCCATCCACAGAAGTCGCACTCAATGGCCAAAATCTTATTACGCAAACCGCATCTGGGGCATTCTTTGAAGCCAGACTTTTTTTCCATCTTATGTTTGCATTAGAGTCATCGCTTATAATTCTTTTGCGGAAAGAATTCTTACCGCAGATCCTCTCTTGAAACCCAATTATATCCTAACACTGCTTCCTCCAGGGCGACATCATGAGTATGAAAAATGTATGTACGCTGAAAATACAATGCATAAATCTCAAAAATTGAAAGACAATGATATACATGCCCTCAAAAAAATCGAGTTGCCAAAAATTCGTAAGAATAATAGAATAGAAAAGTGCCTTCAATTTAAAATTAAATATTTGAGAGGAGAGCCGCTACATTAACCTGGCATCCTGAGATCCATGGATAACGGTTTCCTGATGTAGATCGCATTGCTGGTTGATGAATGACAAAATACAAATACATTGAAACTGGATGAGTTTAGTGAATGAAAATCATGGTTCTATGTGTGGACCGTGACGACGATTTCGGAGTCAAGACGGGCCTCAATAGCCCTTTCATAGGAAGGGAAGAGAACCTCAATGCTGCCTTAGCATTAGGCCTTAAAGATCCTGAAGATTCTGATACAAATACCCTTCTCGCCGCCATCAGTATTTATGACGAAATGGTCAAATCTGGAATCGATGCTGAAATAGCAACGATCTGCGGCGATGTTAAGGTAGGTTATCAGTCGGATCTCGTTCTTGCAACTCAGCTTGAGAATGTACTTGAAATGATTAAGCCAGATAGGGTGGTTCTTGTTAGTGATGGAGCCGAAGATGAGTACATTTACCCGATGGTCTCTTCGAGGGTGAAAATCGATTCCGTCAGGAGAGTCTTCGTCAAGCAGGCTCCGACGGTCGAAGGCACCTACTACATTTTGATCAAAATGTTGCAAGATGATAAAATCAGGAGGAGATTGATTACTCCAATCGGTCTAGTTCTTGCGGTCTTCGGCTTTGTCTCTCTCCTTCCAAAGATTATTCAGCTTGTGAGCGAATGGGACATAGCTCTCGTATCCGGAATGGCTGCTGGTACGATTGCTGTTGTTCTTGGATTTTACTTGATTCTCTATGCCTATAGGACTGGTGAGAGGCTCAAAGAATTCTCGAAAAAAGCAGCAAGGGCGATCCGCTCAGGAAGCCAGATGATCCCATTTGCTATATTATCAATCGCGCTCATTTTCCTCGGCTTCGTTTACGGATTTGATGCCGCTAACGCGAACTCAGAAGCTGGGATTCTCGTCCAAACGCTTCTGTTTGTGAGTGGTACGATTTGGGTCTGGATCTTTGCAATTCTTTCTTACGAGACGGGGCGCTTCGTCAATCATTTTCTTTCAGAAGGAAAGATTTACTGGACTTATCTTGTTGTCTCAATCACCGTTTTTGCTATCGGATTCATTATCCAAGGCGCAATCGATGCGACGCAGTTCTTCCTTGGATATCGGACATATGACGAGTTTATCATCCTATTCGAGGTCATCTGCGGATTCTTGCTTGCAGTCTTCGGTGGTCTGTTGAATACGGTCATGAGAAATACAGCCGGAAAGAAAGTAGAAGAAAAGAAAGAGATTGCAGAATCTGTCGAATAGGTGGTTTGTTGGATTTTCATGAATGGGAGCTAGTGTATTGCAAGATACTTGAAGAATTCAAATTCTCACGCCGTGATGACGAACTCTCCGCGAGATTACTCAATACAATGGTCGAAGGCAAGAGGATATGCAAACCCGAGTGTCTAGAAAAGATTGTGCACCACAGAGTGACCGTTTACGGTTATGGGCCAAACCTCGAAAATGAATTGGAGAATATTAGGCCAATCGGAACCCTCATATCAGCAGATGGTGCAACTTCTATTCTAATGAAAAAAGGGATTATACCAGATATTATTGTCACCGATCTAGATGGAGATATCAAATCGCAGATTGAAGCAAATCTCTACGGTTCGATTGCCGTGATCCACGCACATGGTGACAATATTGAAAGGATCAGGGAGGCTTTACCATTTTTTGAAGGTTGGATTACGCCGACAACTCAGTCCGAACCGTTTGGAAATGTTTACAATTTTGGCGGTTTTACTGATGGAGATCGAGCAGTCGTCCTTGCGAGACACTTTGGCGCCTCTCAGATTTACCTTGTCGGATTCGACTTTAACTCTGTTAGGGAGCAAAGGGGCAAGGATTCGAGGATAAAGGTTGAAAAATTAAAGTGGGCGAGGAGAATCATTTTTGAACTCAATCCGCCGACCGTTTCATTGTTGATTCCCTAATCCAATTGAGGTACTTGTCATGCCCCTCAATAATATCGTATCTCACAATGCATGGAATTTCGTAAGGATGCATCTTTAGAACCAGCTTCTTGAGGTCTTCGAAGTCTTCTGTTCTGATTTTCAATAAAAGAATAAATTCATCAGCTTCCTCTATGTGTTCTTTCCACCAATACAAAGACTTAATTGGAAAATAATTCGCACATGCAGCAAGTCTCCTCTCAAGCACGGTTTGTGCAATGCTCTTTGCCGACCGTTCGTCTGGTGTTGTAATTAAAACGGTGGAGTACACTAAAATTAATAGGGGGAGTATTTATTTAATTTTACGGCCTAACAAGTTGACTTGAATTTTAATTAGATTGTGTGGTGAGGAGGTATCGCAAGCATATTAGTAAGCAGAATCGTTCAAAAATCTTATAGGATTGAAGTTCTCCTTTCCAGATTGAATAAAATTAAAACTTGCCGACAATGCCAAACAGGCCCTGAAAGCACCCATAATCATCAAGAAATGATGTAATACTATCTGGCCATTATCATATCATTTCAAAACCTATTTATAGCAACAAGGCTTTATCAAATATCCAGTCCCCTATTTATTTTCACTGTGGGGGGATAAAGGAGGAAATCAGAAATGGAAGGCGAAGGCGAAAGACTTCCTAAGGAGGGGGCACCTAAGGGCTCGATGACAAAGATCATCGCGGCTGTTATCGTGATCATCATTGTCGTCGCAGCCATCGCTGGTGCTGTTCTTCTTATGGGAGGAAAAGTCGTTGAAAACAAGAGCCCAACAGTCAGCGCAACTGCCGATGCAAACACCATTATCGCGGGCGAATCGGTTACTTTTGACGCATCAGACAGTACGGATCCAGACGGCGAAATCGTTCAATACATCTGGAATTTTGGTGACGGTGCTACTGACAATGTCGCTGGAGCTGTCGTTACCCACACTTATGCATTTCCAGGCAAGTACCTTGTCACCGTGACCGTAGTCGATGACAAGGGCGGAAGAACGACGAACTGGAATGCGCCAATCCGTGTCGAAGTTCTGCATCCGACCGTGGAAGAGATAACAAATGAAACGCAGCCATATGCAGTCGCTGCAAGCAGCGGCGATATCATTGAGAGCGGAACCAAGGTTGACTTCGATGCGAGTTCCTCGGCAGCGTATGCAGTGATTTGGGACGAGGAAGCTGAGGAATGGACAGCAGCCATGGATAGTGGTTTCATTGCCAGTCTCGTGTGGAACTTCGGTGACGGCGATGTTGTTGCCGGCACGTTCGGAGATCTCGCGACTGTCAACCACACTTATGTCGGCAACGGAACTGTTTACGCATCGTGGCTGGTAGTAACAAGCATCCATGGCGCAGCACAGATGTACTACATGACCATCATTGTGTTGCCAGAAGAGGTCGCAGTACCGGTTGCGATCAAGAATCCCGACACATACATCGTCGCGACGATCGGAGAGCCTGAGTCGCTCGATCCTGCATACGATTACGAGAGCGCAGGCGGAGAAATACTGCAGAATGTTTACGAGACTCTCGTTTGGTTTGATGGAGAGCACGCAGATAAACTCGTGCCGATGCTCGCAACGAATGTACCAACAATTGAAAATGGGGGCGTTACATCAGACGGACTGCACTACACTTTCCACATTCGCCAGGGAGTGAAGTTCCACGACGGGACAACAATGGATGCCTACGATGTTGAGTATTCCCTTGAGCGTGTCTTGATCATCAACGATGACTGGGGTCCAGCATGGATGATGGGACAGGTCATGGTTCCGAACTATGGCTCCGGCCCACTAGATATGGATGATATTGATGCATCGGTCGAAGTAGTTGATCAATACACCGTCAGAATCAACCTCGTCTATCCGTACCCTGCATTTATCCAGGTATTGGCATACACAGTCGCCTCGATCGTCTCTATGGATTACGTAGAAGCGCACGGTGGTGTGCAGGTCAACACACTGAACGACTGGATGCATACACATGAGGCTGGAACTGGGCCATTTAAACTCAAGGAGTGGGTATCAAACCAATACATTATGCTTGAGAGATTCGATGATTACTGGAGAGAGCCAGCGAAACTTAAGTACGTTATTATCAAGAAGGTCCAAGACGTCGGTACAAGAGAAATGATGCTTTTCTCTGGCGATGCTGACTCCGTATACATCCCGAGGCAGCACAAGACTGATGTCGAGGGTAAGCCAGGATTGCGCATTGTGCAAGGAAAGCCAACGTTCAACATCGACTTCATCGGATTCAATCA
>JANHAK010000010.1 GCA_024464195.1 Methanomassiliicoccales archaeon
GATTTCACGTAAAATTCGCATTCGGATTTTGGTCTTAAAATTTTATCCTTTTTGATGCAATAAATGAGCTCGTCATTGACGCCTAATTCGGGTCTTTCCTCGATGTAGAGACATGAAAAGCAAAGAGCATTCTTATTCATGTTTTAGCATGAATTAAATAGACTACTAATTATTTTCTATTTTGCGGTCAAGCTTCTCGTTCAGCATATACATTAATGAATGTTATGAATTCTTCAACCCTGCCGATATCCACTCTGCGCAAATTTAGCACGCAAAAAGGGCACGGTGCTAGTAATATATCAGCGCCTGAACGGCACGCATCCATCATCTTGCTCGTAGCCAATTTCAACGCGAGATCAGGAAAACCGGCTACAACCCCACCGCCGCCACCACAACACTTATCGGGGTCTTCAAGTTCCACGATTTTGACTTTAGGAATTGATTGAAGCAGATCGTAGGCTTGATCAATGATCTGAGGGCCTATTGTTCTCTTGATATGGCATGGGTGATGAAGTGCCACTCTAATACTATTTCTCGGGGGCTTGAACTTCAGACGGTTCTTTCTCGTCGCTTCCCAAAGTACTTCGATCGTATGAAGAGGATCTCTGTCATAATGTCGGAAGAACTGTGTTGTACAACCTGGACACGATGTGATGATCTCATCAAATCTACCGAATCTCATCAGGTTCATCTCTCTTAATGATTCCAATCGATTTAAATCACCAATCTTTTCGAGTGGAGCTCCGCAGCAGACCCAATTGGCAGGGATTCCGAATTTCACATCAGCCTTTTCGAGAAGCTGCACGGTGGCATCAAAGATTGAGGTCACTCGCATTTCACTGATGCAACCTGGGAAATAGAGAATTTCTGCCTCATGCTTTACATAGACCATTCTCTCCCCTAATTGGGGTTCGATAGATCTGCCATAGCGATCGATGTTTTCGACGATTCTTTTGTGCCCCTCTACAAGGTTCTTCTCATTAAACATCATTTCACGCAATCTGAGAATGGAATCGGGAAGCGGCAAGGATGAGGGGCAAACCTCCTCACATTTCCAACAGGTTGTGCATTTGAAAATCTCCTGTGAGGAAATCATTCTTCCAGCAAAGAACCTGGGGAGATCGACTACAAGATTTCTTGGCCCGCTGAATCCAGATATGCCATCGATTGAGACGACTGGGCATACTGTGTTGCAAGCACTGCATTTAATGCAATCACTCGTTCTAAGTGCGACATTCATTGGTCTAGCACCTCCAGTGCGTTCTTAGTTGAAATCCAAGCGGTAAGGAGGGCACCTCCCAAACCGAGACCCGCGGGAAAAGAACATCCTTCAAGAACGGAGCCGGCTCCCAGTACATTTTCAAGACGTTCTCCGGTTTTCAAATAAAGATGCATCGATGAATCAGCTTTCAATCCATAGTTGGCGATCATTTGAATCAAAGAGTGGACCCCATATTTGGTATTGCTATAAGTAAAGTTGGGCATTTTTTCGACTTGAAAAATGTCAAAGCTATCTGCAATTTTGTTACCATTTGCGATTAAACCCCCGCCGAGCAATCCACCGGTGCAAATCATGAGGCAACCGAACTTAACCTCCGTGTCCATAAATTTCCCTTTCAGAATTGCCGACTCTGCTCTCCGACCTATGATGCGCAAGCTCGAAGCTTTCAATCCTTCGGATAATCGACATCCTTCTTTCCGAGCAGCCAATCTAAGTGCTTCATGAAAACGTAATCCTGGCAGTGACAATGGCGTTACGACCTCGAAAATTTCTCTTCCTGTCCTTTTCTCAAGTTCCGTCATTCTCAATTGATAATCGAGAAGGGAAAAAATCGGCGGGATTCCAATTGCATCACAATCGATATCTTTTATCGCATTCGCAAGTTGTTCTTGAAAACCGTCATTATGCGTGAGATGCGCGACTTCGGTAGGATGCATTCCATATCGTCTTCTGAATTCTGATATTTGGGTCCAGTACGCCGATACATTCTTCATATTCATTATTTTAGATATGAGAAGAGCTGCCAAATCAGGATCAAAATCCTTGTATCCGAGGAGTCCAAGAAGGGCAATGTCTTTTTCCGATAGATTTGTAAGATCGCCCTTCGAAGCAAACATTTGTGCAAATGTACACGAATAAGGAAAGCCCGTATTTGTCAATAAGACCTGATTTCTATTAATAGATCCGTTCAACACCAGTCCACAGTTATTTAATCGGGGAAGAAGAAACGCGGTCATCGCACGAATCTCAGCATTTATAAACTCTGTATCTAAGTGCTCACGAAACACGTAAGGCATCAGCGCTTCTGAAATTGTTATCTCTCGATCTTTTCGCTTCTCGACATTTCCGTCGAAATCTCTCTGAAAAATGATGTTTCCTGTTGAAAGTGAGGTTGATGTTGCACCTTCACCCACAATCATTACCTGTTTCCCAAAAGAGGAAAGAACGGCGCCTGAGAAAAGACCAGCGGCGCCATGCCCTATTATCAGAATATCCGTCTCAACGTTCAAGATCTTTCTCATACTCCCCCCTCGAATAGGCATCAAGGTGATAGACGCCGTTGATCAGATGTTCCTTGAAAAATTCCTCTTTGAGTTGACCTCTGAACAATACAGGCTCAACGCCTCTTTCTCTTTCAATGATAAACCGAACGAGCAATTCCATCGGATCTCTGTCGGAATGATCGATCATCGTGGATAATAATCCGAAAATGCACAGACCGCCCTGGCAGTAGCCCATGCCAACTCTTGTGCGTCTCATCAAATCCGAGAGTTCCTTTACATCTTGGTGATTGCACCAATAACTCAGTTCTCCCCGTAGAACCTCTTCGCAGGAACAAACGACTTCCATACCTCTTAACTCTTCAGTGCATCTCTGAATGACATCATTGGCGAAAAGAAGCGATTTTCTCACGACCCGATTAGCAATCGATGATGCAATTCTTGCGTGGATATCTTCCCTATTCACAGACAAAAGCGGATCGATTGCCGTCTTACATGATCCTGATAGGCCGAGTTTTGATGCAACCAAATCTGATACTCTTTCGGCCATGAGCCTGTACGTCGTCAGCTTTCCACCAATTACGCTGATAAAATTCTCAATCCCCTGCTCGGAGTGATCGATAAGTTGAAAGGTTCTGCTGATCTCCCTGCCACACGACCTGTCACTCCCGCACAATGGTCTGATTCCCGCGTATGCTCTCACGGCTCTAGAAATCGCGATGTCGGGAATCATCATCGCCGTTTCGCGGATCAGAAAATCAACTTCCTCCTCGGTTGCTTTATTTTCATTAGGGGAATCGACCCGAATCGAGGTGGTGCCGATAATCGATGAAGAATAACTCGGCACGATAATATCTCCACTCGAAGGTTTTCTCAATCTGTTGATCAATCCGTTGGTCAGCCTACCATTGATGACAACCATTGAACCCTTGTCAAGTGTCATTTCTATACTGAGATTCGCGAGCGAAGCGATCTTGTTCGCCCACGCACCAGATGCGTTGACGACGATCTCAGGTTTGAATATTTCAACGCTCCCGTTCCTGAGATTTTCAACGATTACTTTGTCGATAACCCCCTCATTGATTTCGAATTCTCTCACGGAATGATAGTTAAGTGCAATTGCATTGGCCTCCCTTGCAGATTCGATGTTTCCGAGGGTTAGCAGAAATGGGTCGACCGATGCATCAGGAACCTCGAACGCTCTAACGATTTCCTTAGAGAGCATGGGCTCCTTTTTCAACGCTTCCTCTACTGTTATTTCCTTCGCTGCCACGCCGGTTTTCTTGCATGACGACAAGAACCGGTCAGCGTAATCTAGATCATCGTTTTTCAGACTAACAAATATGCCACCAGTATCTTCAATACAAAAGTTTGCAATTCTTTTCAAGATGGTATTTTCCGCAGCGCATTCAGTCGCCGATATAGGATCATTCACCGCATATCTTGCTCCACTGTGAAGCATGCCATGGCATCGTCCTGTCGCACCATTCGAGAAATCAGAGGCTTCGACGAGAACAAGCTCAGCACCACGGCATGCTAAGTCTCTCGCGATCCCGGCGCCTGTAATTCCGCCGCCAATGATGAGAACTTCTGTTCGCTGCAATAGAACACCTCAACGGTTTCTTGGCGCGACCCAGCTCATGGCTCTCTGAACAGCCTTCTTCCAATTTGCGTATCCTTCCTCTCTCTTTTCTTTGTTCATCATTGGAACAAATGTTCTATCTATGATCCAATTATTTCTCAGTTCGTCGAGATCTTTCCAAAAACCGATCGCAAGACCTGCCGCATAAGCGGCTCCAAGAGCGGTCGTTTCTTGCACCGTAGGTCTCAGAACTTGAACGCCAAGGATGTCGGCCTGAAGCTGACATAAGAAATTGTTTCTCACAGCGCCTCCATCCACCCTGAGTGTTTTGAGGGGAATGCCCGACTCCGCGTTCATCGTTTCGAGCACATCTCTCGTCTGGTAGCAAATTGATTCCAGTGTTGCACGAACAATGTGTTCTCGTTTTGTCCCCCCTGTAATCCCTATGATCATACCTCTGGCATAGGGATCCCAGTACGGTGCACCGAGACCAACGAATGCTGGCACGAAATACACACCTCCTGAATCTTGAACACATTGTGCCAGTTTCTCAGTCTCTGAAGCTCTTTCAATGATCTTCAAACCATCTCTTAGCCATTGAATTGCGGCACCGGTCACGAAAATCGAACCCTCCAATGCGTATTGGACTGGTTTGTCTGCTAATTTGAAAGCGATGGTTGTGAGCAACCCACTCTTTGATCGTGTGATCTTCGTGCCGATGTTCATCAACATGAAACAACCAGTTCCGTAAGTGTTCTTCGTTTCACCTGGATCAAAGCATGTCTGGCCAAATAGCGCAGCTTGCTGATCCCCAAGATCTCCGCAAACAGGAATGCTCACACCCATGAATTCCGATGGTGTCGTCATTCCGTAAATCTGATGATCACTGGAAGGTCTTACTTCTGGAAGAATGGATTCGGGTATGCCCAATACATCAAGAATATCAGTGTCCCATCGACATTTTGATATATCAAAAAGCATCGTGCGAGACGCATTGGAATAATCTGTTATATGTTGGCCTGTCAGTTTCCATATGAGCCAGGTATCAATGTTTCCAAAAAGAATCTCTCCTTTTTTTGCTTTTTCTGCAACTCCATTGACATTCTCCATCAGCCACTTAATTTTCGTGCCAGAAAAATATGAATCAACAACAAGTCCGGTCTTTTCACGAATCATCTCTGAATATCCATCTCTTGTGAGTCGATCGCACATTTCCGCCGTCCTTCGACATTGCCAGACAATTGCATTGTAAACTGGCTGACCTGTTTTACGATCCCAGAGGATAGTTGTTTCTCGCTGATTAGTGACGCCAATTGCCGCTACATCCCTAGCATCAATCCTCGTCTTCTCAAGAACATCCTTGACAACTTTCTTTGTTTTCTGCCATATTTCTATGGGATTGTGTTCGACCCATCCTGGCTTTGGGAAAATCTGGGTATGTTCTTCGTAAGCGGAGGCGACGAGATTGCCCGAATGATCAAATAATGCGAATCGGGTCCCCGTCGTTCCTTGGTCAATGGCCCCCACAAACTCGGACATAAAATCATCCTTTGTTTGTCGTATCGTCATGATCACATATTTTCGTTTTGTTCATTGGTCAATCGTTGTCAATTGTGATACAACTGGTTGAGATAGACAAACTTGTGGTTATAAAATAATAAAGAGTAGCGGGGGGTCGATTTGAACGACCGATCTCCGGGTTATGAGCCCGACGGGATGTCCTGGCTACCCCACCCCGCTTTAGGTAAGACTCTTAAACACCAGACCCTTAGATAAAAGTTTTGGGCGTGAGAATCCCGAATCAAAAGAGTTTTTGAAGATGCATTATGTCTTCGAGCGATCCCTTGATGCGAATCTTCCGCAGAGCCCATGCCTTCATCGGTTTGATTTTTCCGCTGAGAACGCCTTCGAGCGTTTCTGGATCTGAAGAAACTATGATATCAGGATCTGCAATCTCACCATCATTTACTGGTAAAATCCTCTTTTCTTCAAGCGAGAAATTGTACTTTTCCGTGCCGAGATCGATCAACACTTTCTTCTTAATTCCATCTAGTTCTCTCTGTAACCGAGCATCCTTAGCGACTTTTTCATTGAATTTATTAACTGATTCATTCAACAGTTCCTTCAATGTCATTTTTATCCATCCATTCATCGATCTTTGAATTCTTAACTGTGGCGAACGCTTTTTTCGCTGGCGTCCAGGAACGCCTTGTGTAAGGCGGCAATTCTCCTTTTGTGATTACCCACTCATCAAGAAAAGCTCTTGTGGTCGGATCGGAAGGGTAACCGCTGCCAATCGGTCGATTCAGTTCCCTTTCAATGTTCTTCATCATGTCGTCTCTCATCGTTTTTGCAATGATCGAGGCAGCTGAGACAATAGAATACGTCTCATCCGCTTTATGTTCGCATATTAGTTCCGTACTGCATACCAATCGTTTCGAAATCATCTTGCCGAACCGTTCCAAATCCGTATCCGCCGCATCAACATATGCACGTTGTGGTCGTAGTCTGTTAATGAGTTCCGAAAATTTTTCTGTTTCGAGCTCATTGAGACAATGAATCTCGACAGCACGATCGATTTCATCAACATCGATTACGATTGTCTCTATACGCGCTATTTTTCTAATAGCATCGGCAAGCTCTGATCGTTTTGAGGGTTTCAGTTTCTTTGAGTCCTTCACATTCAAATATCGTAGTAAAGAATCATCGCTGACTGCAACTGCTGCGACCACCATTGGCCCGATAATTGGACCTCTGCCCGCTTCATCGATGCCACAAATCATTACGTCATTCATAAGAACGCCAGTATAAATTCATGTCGCAATTCATGCAGCATCACGAATGATAAGAAGTGACTAATTCAAAACCTCAAACGTTGATTTTTTAGCATCAATTTTCTTGGAGTAAAGCGAATATAAAAGAAGTAAGTTATTGGCCTGAGAATTTAGATACTCATCTTTTTAAAAAATATAAGAATTGCATCCCGGCTGAATTGTATCAAGTGATAGGCAATCGGATATTTCGCAAAGGCCAACGTACAGGTATTCTTTTTCCTTCCTGGCAATAATTAATGCAGAAATCCATCGCGTTCCGATAAACAATTTTTTGAGAGTACTACCAAATTATTAGTTAAATGCTCATTTTTTTAATGGATGCCCCTATCGAGTATCGGTGATCCTATCGCCAGAATGGATTGTCAAAATATTCGTATCCAGAATGGGTTCAAACTCACGAGAGTGGGTGTCACTGGTGTCAAGAAACCGGTTACCGTTAAGAGAGGAAACAAGACAGTAACCCTCACATGCAATTTTGACATCTTTGTCAACTTACCGTCAAGCCAGAAAGGTTCACATCTTTCGAGAAATCTCGAAGTCGTTTCTGAAATTGTTGACCAGACAATTAGAGAGCCAGTTTCTGGTCTAGAAGTTTTGAGCGCACAAATTTGTAAGTTGCTGCTCGAGCGTCATGAATACGCATCGTATTCGGAGACCCATGTGACTGCGGATTATTTTCTTGAGAAGATAACACCCAGCGGTAAGAGAACCTTGGAACCATATCAACTCATGGCAAAGGCAGTTAGCAAGCGTGACAATGGAATCAAGAAGATGATAGGTGTTAGAGTCACGGGGATGACGGCGTGTCCATGTGCCATGGAAACGATTCGCGATGAGCTGCTTGGAGAAAAAGGTTCAAGTTGTGCAGACTTTCCAACAATCACCCATAATCAGCGAAATGTCACAACAGTCATGATAGAAGTCCCCGAAGAATACGATGTCGAAGCTGACGATTTGATCGAAATTGTCGAAAGATCGTTCAGCAGCCCCACCTATGAGATCTTAAAGCGATCGGATGAAGCAAGAATAGTTCTGAGGGCACATAGCAATCCGAAATTCGTTGAAGATGTCGTGAGGGAAATATTGTCGCAGATTCTCGAACGCTATGGGCATCTTCCAGACGATGTCGTTGTGACGGTAAGGAGCGAGAGTGAGGAATCAATTCATAAACACAACGCTTTCGCAGAAAGGATAACTACAATGAAGGAATTGAAAAACGATCAGGTTATCTTCTATTGAATTTATTGCGGAGGGAGGGAGTATTTCTATCAAAGCGATTGTCGTCGACGTCGATGGTACATTGACGGATTCAAAGAGAAAAATCCAAATCCACGGGATAGAGGCGTTGCGCCGTGTTCAAGAAAAGGGTTATACGATCATGATTGCGAGCGGTAACGTCTTACCAGTAGCGTACGGGTTGGCTCTTTTTATCGGCATTGAGGGACCTGTTATCGCCGAGAATGGCGGGATAGTCTCTTTTCGAGAAAAAATCTACAAGATCAATTCAATTGAGCAACCTCTGAGGGCTTATGAGTATTTGAAAAGCAAAATGCCAGTCGAACGACTTTTCACAGATAAATGGAGGGAAACAGAGGTTGCCTTGAAAAGATCGGCAGATCTGGAAGAAGTAAAGAAGACATTGAAGGATTGGAATGTGACGATAGAAGCCACGGGATTTGCCATTCATATTATGGAGCTTGGGCACAGTAAAATGAATGGCGTCAGAAAAGCCGCGGAAATAATTGGGATTGATACCGAGGAGATCGCCGCATTTGGCGATTCTGATAATGATGTATCAATGATTGAGAGCTGTGGTATTGGGGTCGCCGTTTCAAACGCTTCGGAAGCGGCAAAGCGTGCTGCCGATTATGTGTGCAAACGGCCACATGCAGATGGTGTGATAGAGGGTCTTGAGTGGTTAGGACTCTTATAAAATGATGCTGTTGAGGAAAACCTAATCGGTATCGTTTTAAGAGGGAAAGTGGTAATAAATCAATGATGTCTGTATTAGGACAATGTAGCATTTGCGGCAGGTGTGCCGAGCATACGTGTGCGATCTGCGGTCAATTGGTCTGTTCAAGGCATTATTATCCGCGAGAGCGTGTGTGCGAACGATGCTACAGGATGGCCAAACATAAGATTGAAAAGGAAGATGAGAGGAAATTGCTTTAGAGCCCAATACATCTCATTTTTTGTTATTTCATTATGATATATCTGATTACGATAAGAGCTTCTTTGCCTTTTCCTCATCAAGATTGATCGACTTGAGAAGATATTTCAATGACTTCTTTAGAATGATCTCCATAGTCTTGTCGTCCATGAATTTCTCGTAAAGCTCGGGTGCCTTTCGATAATATTCAACTCCAAATTCGGAATAGTAATACGGCGCGTTGTCTGGATCGATTTCGGCTGCCTTATTGTACGCAGATTCGGCCTCGTTCAATTTTCCGGCATCGAGGCAAAATGAGCCCATCGAAGCAAGAAAATAGGCATTCTGAGGGTCGAGTTCGATTGCCTTCTTGTAAGACTCTAGTATTTCTTCTACACTCATCTTGGAAACACATACTCCCGCTTCAGCCTTGCCAAAATAAGCGTCAGCGTTTTTCGGATCGAGCTTAATCGCCTTCTCGAATTTTGACAACGCCTGAGCGTAATCGCCCTCGCTGAGCAATTGGAAACCTTGTTTAACGAGTTTCTCAGCTTCTTCCATGAATGCACCATCCGGAGTAAATCTCGACATAAAGATAAACATTTTCCCCAAATGTTGTTGTCTTCGAATAGCGATGTTTTTATAAAAAAAGATATAACGTTATTAATTCATACGTTATTCTTTATGCATTACGCGTTGGAAGGCGTGAGATAATCGTTATATATGCTCTGTCAATAACAGACACGCATTGATCTTTCGTAATTACTTGGATACGATTGTTGAAAATCATCCCGAAGGAGCGATGAGTTATGGACAAACAAGAAGTTAACGAGATTGCAAGAATTGCAAGACTCGCACTCAGTGATGAGGAGATTGAGGAATTTTCATCAGATCTGGAAGATATCCTCAGTTATTTTTCTGTCATGGATGAAGCACCAACTAGAGATGATTTCATGTTAAACCCCGTGATGATCGAAAATGTCATGCGGGACGACGAACAATATCAAGTGATTGACCCAGAGATTCTAAGACAATCAATGAAAGTATTCGAGGGATATGTGAGGGGGCCGAGGTTGTCTTGAGCGACAAATTAAGTTTCGAATTTCTAACGCGTTTAAATGAAAAATACAAGATTTTCTCGCAACTGATCAACGAAGAAGAATTTCTAAAGGCTGAAGGCCGATACCATTTTCATTTTTCTGCAAAGGATAATTTGTGCACGATCGATTTTCAGTCACGTGCAGGCTCAAGAATTCTCGATGGATATACTCCACCATTTGATGCAACAGCTGTTCGCAGGCTTAGAATATCTGGTGGCTTGCTCATCGGCAAGACCAATATGGATGAATTTGGATTCGGCACATTTTGTACAAACTCTGCATACGGAGTGCCGAGAAATCCCTTCGATCCTGATAGAAGCTGCGGTGGATCAAGCGGGGGTGCTGCGGCCACGGTCGCGTTGCTTGACGGTCATATCGCACTTGCTGTTTCAACAGGTGGATCAATCTCGTGCCCCGCTTCCTTCTGCGGGGTAATTGGGATAACGCCGACTTATGGGCGGGTTTCGCGTTATGGTCTTATCGATTATAGCAATTCGCTGGACAAAATTGGATTGATCTGTCGTTCAGCAACAGATCTTCGAACGTATCTTCCTCTCATTTCGGGGCCAGATTCTTTAGATCCAACCTCATGTTCACAACCGATATTGGATTTATCTTCTTCAAGAATTAAGAGAATTGGTATTCCGAAGGAGGCAATGGAAGGGATTAGCGGTGAAGTGGAAGCGGCTTTCAGGAAAGCAATTGAAATTACTGAGGAACAGTTGAGCATCAAGGTTGAAGAGGTCAGTATGTCCTCTCTTAGATTCGCCCTTCCAGCCTATTATGTTCTTGCCACCTCCGAAGCATCGACGAATCTCGCGAGATATTGCGGGATGAGATTTGGAATTGTGAAAGATGATGTGAATGCGCATTTCAACACCTTTTTTTCAGAAGTTAGATCAAAATTCTTCGGCAAAGAGGCCAAGCGAAGGATTTTGCTTGGAACTTATTGCAGAAGAATTGGCTTCAGAGATCGTTATTACCTGAAAGCGCTGTCAGTGAGACAGATCGTGAAAGAAGAGTATCTGAGAATATTCCAGGATTTCGATCTTGTCGTCATGCCAACAATGCCATTCATTGCGCCTCGATTTAGCGATATTCAAAAGATGAAGCCTTTGGACATGTACAAAGCTGATTTTCTTACCGTTCCGCCAAACCTCGTCGGCATGCCACACATTTCATTACCGTGCGGTTATTATCATGGAATTCCTATCGGCTTTCAGCTTGTGGCACCACATTGGGAAGAAAGACGTCTCCTGCACTTCGCTGAATGTTGGGAGAGTGTTTTTGAATATCAATTTCCGGAGGTGAAGCTTTGAAGATCGGATTGGAAATTCATCTTCAACTCCCAACGACCTCGAAACTCTTTTGTTCCTGCTCAACGTCTGCTACCGAACCAAATGAGGCGATTTGTCCGACATGTTTGGGTTTTCCAGGCTCAAGACCTCGGCTCAACAGGAAAGCCCTTGAAATGGGACTCATGATCGCTAAAAGACTCGAATGTCGGATTCCAGACGTAATATGGTTTTCAAGAAAAACATATTTTTACCCGGATCTTCCCAAGAATTTTCAAATTACTCAGTATGAATCGCCAATCGGGGTCGATGGAAAATTCCTTTTCGACGGCAAGACTATTCGAATTTTGAGAGTGCATCTCGAAGAAGACCCGGGAAAGATCAAGAGAGTAGGAAGAGTTGGTGAGGAACTTTCGCTGATTGATTATAACCGCAGTGGTGTCCCGCTGGTCGAGATTGTCACTGCTCCGGATCTTTCCACGCCAAAAGAAGCAAGGGATTTTACCTCTTCTCTTATAACAGAACTTCGTTATCTCATTGGTATCTCTGACAAAGATGAGCAAACGGTGAGGGTCGACGCGAACATTTCGGTTGCTGAAGAAAGAGTTGAGGTGAAGAATATTCTTGGACTACGGAATCTTGAAAGGGCGCTTGAGTTTGAATTTGTAAGGCAATCAAAAATGCTGAGAGCTGGGAAGAAAATTCCCAGAGAAACAAGGCGTTACGATGAAGAACGAAAGGTAACGCTTCCCGCAAGGGAGAAGGAATTCGAGGAGGATTACGGATACATCCTTGAACCCGATCTTGGGGTGTTTAATGTCGGGGAGATAGCCGAACTGATGGCAATTCCAGAGACGCCATTGATGCGAGTTGAACGGTTGTCAAGGGAATACGGCATTGGCTTGTCAGAAGCAAAAAAGATCGTCTTTACTTCTTATGCCCTTGCCGATCTTTTCGAAGACCTTTATTCGAAATACCCAACAAGCAAAGCCCTGTCATGGATTCTGGATCAACTCGCCGCAAATTGGTCGACGCTTGAAAAAAAGATGACTGAGGACATGCGTAACTCGATTTTGACGACGATTGGATCGATTCTGAGCGGATCTATTTCCGAAAACGAAGGAAGGAAAATGCTCGTATCCATCATTAAAGGGGAAGAGTTCGTAGGTGCTTCACAAGAATTGAATAATCAGGAGGTAACTAAGATCATTTGTTCGATTCTTAATGGCCATCCAGAAATTATCTCTGATTATAAGACAAACAAACGAGCAGCGAACTTCGTCATCGGCCAGGTCATGAAATTTTTCAAAGGCCGGTACTCATCTGATGAAGTTGCCAAGTTAGTCATCAACGAGATTGAAAGAAGACTCTCTCGATGATACTAGTGCTGGACTTCCTTTTTCACTTCCTCCCCCATTGAGGAAAGCGAAAGAAGTTCCAGTTCAGCGAGTTTTGACTCTTCGATTGGGGCAGGTGAGTCATCAAGTGGTGACTGGAATCGTTTGTTTTTCGGAAAGGCGATGACCTCCCTGATCGTTTCGGAACCGACGAGAATCGAAACGAGTCTGTCGAGGCCGAGCGCGATTCCTCCGTGGGGAGGCGCTCCATAGCTTAGCGCTTCGAGGAAAAACCCAAATTTCCTTTCAATCTCATCATCGGACATTCCCAGTAATCTAAAGATCTTCTTCTGCAATACCGGATCATGAATTCTGATCGAGCCACTTCCAATCTCACATCCATCGAGGACAATGTCGTAGGAAAGCCCTTTGAGCTCATCAACATTGCTGCTTTCTTCGATATATCCGTCAACTGGCATGACGAATGGATGATGGAAAGGCTCCAGATTTCCCGTGAGGGGATCCCTAACAAATAATGGACAATCAACGACCCACGCAAATTGATGACTCTTGCCATCGAGGAGTCCCAAGTCTCTTGCGAGTTTCGTTCTAAGTGATCCTGCATATCTCCTTGCCTGTGTTCTTTGCCCTGCAACGAATAAGAGGAGATCCCCGATGTCAGCATCCATTTTCCGAATCAATTTTTGCCGGATTTCGGCTGGGAAATACTTAACGATGTTAGAGCTCAGCCCCTCAGCGGTGACTCTCATCCAGGTTAGGCCTCCTATGCCCTCTTGTTTGGCCCAGTCGATCAGCCTATCAACTTCTTTTCTACCGATTTGAGTTGTTTCTGATGATGAAGATGAAACAAGGGAAGATCGAACATTGATGCCAAGAACAATTCCGCCCTTTCGAATTATCTTGTTGAAGATTTCATAAGAGGAGTCAGCAACAATCTCGGTAACCTCAGTAATCTCAAGTCCAAATCTAATGTCAGGCGCGTCGGTTCCGAATTTTTCAATTGCGTCCTTGTACCTCACCCTTGGAAAAGGAATTTCTACCGTTGACCCGTAAAGCGATTTCCAGATATGCGCAAGCAATCTCTCTACGACATCTTGCACGTCTTTTTCCTCGACAAAGGACATTTCAAGATCGATCTGGGTAAATTCTGGTTGTCGATCGGCACGGGAATCCTCATCGCGAAAACATCTTGCTATCTGGTAATACTTATCGACGCCACCGATCATTAGCATTTGTTTGTAAAGCTGAGGACTTTGAGGAAGAGCATAGAACTTTCCTGGCATCGTCCTTGATGGTACGATAAAGTCTCTGGCCCCTTCTGGTGTGCTTCGCGTGAGAATCGGCGTCTCGACCTCCATGAATCCCTCTGAATCAAAAAATTGTCGTGCGGCAGAAACCAATCGATGTCTCAACCTAAGATTTGCAATCATTTCTGCTCTTCTGAGATCTAAATATCTAAATTTTAATCGCAAGTCCTCGTTCGGGAGAAATGACTTCTTCTGTTCCGCTATTTCAAATGGAATCGGTTTCGACCTGCTGAGAACGGTAAGGTCTTCTATGAGGACCTCAACCATGCCCGTCGGATTTCGGGGATCCTCTGTTCCTGGAACTCTCTCCCTTACAACACCATTCACTGCAATGACCGATTCCCTGCTCAGTGAGTCAATCTCTTTTGAAAGCGCTCCAATATCAGCGCCAGGAGGCATTGCTTCGGGGTCGAGTACGACTTGAGTGATTCCATACGAATCAGCTAGATCAATAAATTTAACGCCACCGTGATCCCTTGAAAATCTCACCCAACCCGCTATCTTAACACGTTTCCCTATATCCTCTGGTCGAATTGCACCGCAGTTGTGTGTCCGAATCATTGAAATTTCCTCTGACTTATTAGTGGGGTAATGGCCATTAATGAGAGGCCTATATTAAACATTTTGCCCTATAGATCCTTAATAAGGATCAGATTTTTAAAATAATGAGTTTAATTCCAACAAATTGCTGCTTATTATGTAATTATTTATCAATTTGACAATCATGTACATGAATCTTTGTTAAGGTTTCAGGTTACACGGATCAGGAGATGATGTTTGAAATTAGGAAATTTGTGAAACAATCCAATGATCATTCTGATTCAAATGAATCCTTATTTTCGAAATCAGGCAAGAACTGATAGGGATCCTTAATTACGTTGAGAACGACATAAGTATTTGTTTTCTTGACGCCGGGCATCTGGAGCATGCGCTTAATCACCTCGCTGAACTCTTCACGATCCTTGCAAGCGATCCAAGCAATCGAATCACATTCACCCGTCACATCAAACACTGCGACGACATTCTTGATATCTTTGATTTTGCGTTGCACCTCTAGGAGATCCCCCTCTACATAAACGTGCACGATCGCCATGAATTCATAGCCAAGTTTAAGATAGTCAACATTTGCCCTGTATCCCTTGATAATACCTTGTTCTTCCAGGTTCTTTACTCTTTGAATCAGAGTAGTGGGATGAATGCCTAGGCGCTTTGCGATCTGACGATATGATCCTTGGCTAGAACGACAGAGTTGCTCAATGATCTTCTTGTCTAGATCGTCAAGATTTATTTCCGTCAAGTACTCACCCGTCAGTCTGATCTTTGATATGTCCATCGACTCTATGAATATATTTCCTTTTGGGAAGTAGGACACCTCTTATCAGAGAGTTGAGATCCGGATTTTAATTTATTTTGATGTTGGATATTAGACCAGGATG
>JANHAK010000173.1 GCA_024464195.1 Methanomassiliicoccales archaeon
TCTATTTCCATGACTTCATCCTCGCTTCTGCTCTCAATCGGTATCTCCTCCCCGCTTTCGATGGAGAAGTCGAATGTTGAAACAGGTGCCGCGACATAGAACGGTATTCCGAGCTCTTTTGCAAGGACTGCTTTTTCGAATGTTCCAATCTTATTCGCAAAATCCCCATTTGACGCGATTCTGTCGGCGCCCACGATGATAACATCAACATCTTTTTTCATGTAATGTCCAGAAGCAGCGTCGGCGATAATCGCATGGGGAATTCCCTCATTCAGCAGCTCCCATGAGGTGAGTCTCATACCCTGCAGACGAGGTCTTGTCTCAGAAACATAGACAAAGAAATTCTTCCCCTCGTCGTGTGCAACGCGCAGCGGTGCAAGAGCCGTGCCAACATCGACCGATGCGAGTGCCCCTGCATTACAGTGTGTCATCACCTTAGAATTGTTTCTAATGAGCAATGAGCCGTATTTTCCAATGCGTTTGCATTTTTCCACAATCGCATCGGCATAAGCATTTGCAGCTGCGATAGGATCTTTGCCAGATGCGATGGCGTGGAGCATATAGTCGATCGCGTAAAAAAGATCGTTTGCAGTTGGGCGCGTACGTCTCAACAGATTCGCTGCTGTTTCCAAGTTCTCACCAGAAAGAGCAGCAAGAGTTAAGCCATAGGCGGCTGCCGCACCGATCGAAGGAGCGCCCCTGATCGTCATATTTCTTATCGCCTCGGCCACTTCGCTGCATTTGCAAAATGATAAAACTCTAAATTCAAGGGGAAGTATTCGTTGGTCGATCATTTTTACCCTATTATTCTCAAACCACACCGCTCTGACTTCAGTTGGCTTTCCTTCAACTATAACTCTCAATCTCTCACATCCTGAAATTGACCTCGACTTAGAAAAAATATCGGTTCAATCGAGGTGGATATATAAGCCACCTAATTCAATATTCTTTCTGGATGAACTTTTCCTAGAATTCTGAATGACCAGCATCTTCGAGATTATCAATAGTTTACCATGGATGTACCATCCAGCAAGGGAATGATTCTTATACTTCTTTGAGAGTGTAAAATATGAATTGCCTCATGTCTGATTCATCTATAAGTCAAAACATTGGTGATATAGAGATGGATCGTTTCTTCCAGGTCTATTTAACTTCAAACGGTCTGAAGCAAATCTCAAATCCTCTACGTCAAAGGATTCTGAGTGAGTTACAAGATAAAGAACTGAGCCTCAGCGATATCGCGTATATGACGGGTAAGGCGCAGTCAACGATTTCTGGACATCTGGAGGAGATGGTCAGAGAAAAACTGATCGCTTGTAGGGAGGATCCGACCGACAGTAGAAGGAAAATTTATCACTTAATATCAAAACCCATCGGCTCTTCGAGTTCCCCAAGAGAAGACTTAAAAGATGCGATTGGAAGAACGATCGCAGGATCGATCGGCATGCCGAGTACTTTTCTCAAAGGGGTTATCAGATCGATCATTCTTGGCATGGAGTCAATAGGCCTTAAAATGGAGCCGATGCTCAAAGACATTGGAAAGATGATTGGATCAGAGGTTTCGAAATCAATGAAATCGAATTCCATTGAAGAACTTCTCAAGGAAATTCAGAAGTTTTACGAATTACACGAGCTTGGCGACGTTTGCGTTTACTCAATTAGACCTCTTGTGTTGATCATCAGAGATGAATACAATTGTCATCGAATGCCAGAGACTGGAAGGAGCTTCTGCATTCTTAATGAGGGAATCATTGGAGCAATCCTCGAGAACCGGACGGGCATGTGTTTAAAAATCCTGGCTGATACCGAGTGCCTGGCTAGTGGCTACAACCACTGTAAATATTTAGTCGAACTAGCATCAAAAAGCCATGCCTGATCCCACTGATTGAATAATTTCAATGAACTCAAAGCGACTCAAATTCGAGAATTGCCGATGATATTTTTGGGATCTCTGAGCAAAATTGAGTTTTTGTAAGAAATAAACACTGGGGCACGAAGCCCCTTTATTTTTCTGAGCCGCAATCTGACTATGGCGTATATTTGAACGGATGCCTCACCGATTCTTTCTGATAGAAGATCTCGTCGAGCGTTGGTCTTCCCTCGATCGCTTTCCTGATCGCATATCTCGCTGCCTTGTAATTGTTGACCTTCACCCTATGCCTATTGGCAGCTGCGGGGTGAACGAAGACATTCGCGAGAAGAACGATATCGTTGAGGATATCCTTCGGCAGGAAACCGTCTTGGACGCTCGCCTCGATGGCCCATTTGAGTCCAGCGACGGCGTGAACATACAACAACTCTTCCTGTTTCTTCGTTCTCGGTGTGACTGTCGGGACAAGCAAAGTTTTAGGCAGATCGTGAACGATTCTCATCTTTCCCTGGCCTGCATCGGCTTGAAGCGCTCTCTCGATCGCAATATCGACCGGCCCTCCTTTAACGCCGATCAACAAGTCTGTGTGTGCTATTTCATGGTATGGTGGTCCAGCATAACCTTCGCCAATTTTGAGCGAGAAATTCTCTACGACCATTGGTGTTTGAGGTGTCGCGGGAACTCTTGTGGTTATTCTTTTGCTTCCGAGAATGTAAGTAGTTTCCCTTGGCTTGATCTTACCTAAGATTTCTAATTCGATTCTCATCTCCTCTCTATCTTCGTGCCTAAATGCGTCTCCGGGCATCGTCGGTCTTCGCGAATATCCGACATCAATGCCCATCATCCACAGCCCTTCCTTGACTGCTTGATTTCCACTGGTTCTCGCGATGATCCTGACGAGTTTCTGGATCTTCTGTTGGAGCTGTCTTGCCTCTTCGATTTCGCCCTTTTGGACATGCTGATAGATTTTCTGCCAGATATCAGGAATGAGATTAGCACTTGCGAGTATCAATCCGTCCGCACCGCTAAGCAGAGCGGCAGTTCCCACTTCGTCGTAACCGCAGAGAATATTGATTTTTCCTCGTATCTTCTCGAAGAGTGCGGTCATGTAAGGCAAATCGCCACTTGAATCCTTGACACCGATAACGTGATCGAGGTATGCAAGTCCTTCTGTTGTCCACCACTGCTGGTGCATGCCTGCGCATTGCGGAATGTTATATAGGATAATCGGAAGGCCAACCTCGTTCACCGCGTCAAAATGTTCGTAGATTTCCTTCCACGTCGGGTTGAAATAATATGGAGTGACAACGAGCGCCGCATCTGCTCCCATATCTTTTGCTCTCTGCGTTAACTCGACGGTCGCTTTTGTGCTACTCGCACCTGTACCGGCGATGACAGGAACTTTCTTGTTGACTTGATCAATGACGATCTCGAGTGTTCTTA
>JANHAK010000174.1 GCA_024464195.1 Methanomassiliicoccales archaeon
GCTGGGAGAGCAGACGCTCAGCGAACTCGGTGGGAACAGACCTGGTCGTATCTTTTTTAACACTGGTGTTATTCTCGAAGCACTTTTAAGTATCGTTTTTGTTTTTGGATTGAGATATACACTTAGCAATGATAATCTTGGAAAAGCAGGTTCCGTCGTCTTTTTCCTTGCTGCTGTTTCATTACTGGCCGTTGGCATATTCCCCATCACGACTGGCGTTTATCATACAGTGGCTAGTTACTCATTCTTCGGTCTCTCATTGATTGCACTGATCATTCTTATCAGGCCTCTTCAATTGAGTAGGGTCTTCGGTGCAATTTTTTCAATCGTAACGATCGTGGCGATTCTCATATCCCTGGGATTCCTATTTCTTACAAATATTCCAACTGCTGAGGCTGTTGCGGTGATATGCCTTTTGTTCTGGTCCTCAATCATCTCTATCAGAATGCTCACAGCAAAAGAATCGTAAGAACGGGTTAAATCGCAAAAGGGGTTTGCGATCCGCACATACGATTTAGTCGATCTTTGGAAATCAATCCTTTGGACGATATCGATAAGTGATGTTGCAGCTTCCCTCCCTGCTAACCATACATGGGCCCATAGGAGTCATAGGAGTGCAAGAAGTTCCAAAAAGTGGGCAATCTTCAGAGGGGATGAGACCTCGTAAAACCTCACCGCAACGGCAGGCAGTTGAAAACTCAGAAGGAGAGAGATCGGTCAGCAAATCGGCATATTTCTTTCGCGCGTCATATTCCTCAAATTCCTCTTTTAACTCAAGGGCGCTATTCTTGATAACAGGAAATCCTCGCCATGGTTTATCGACTTTTTTAAAGACTTCCGAAAGAAGGGTGAGTGCCTTGAGGTTGCCTTCTGGCTTCACAACGCGTGAATACTCGTTTTGGACAACGGCAGTGCCTTCTTTAACCTGTTCGGCAAGCATATAAACGGCCATAAGGAGGTCCAGCGGCTCAAAGCCCGCAACAACCTGTGGCATGCGATATCGATTCGCAAGTTCCTCGTATGGCCTGAGACCAATGATTGTACTCACATGGCCAGGCTGAATTAACCCGTCAACACGAATTTCTCCCATTTGGAGGATTGCCTCGAGAGCCGGAGGGATTAAACGATGGGCGCTGAGAATCGAAAAAGAATCGGGAGGTCTTGAATAGATTGCTGAGGCGGTCGTAGGGCTCGTTGTCTCAAACCCCACGGCCATGAAAACAACTTCTCTACCAGTACTTGCAAGTTTGATAGCTTCATCAATCGAATAAACAATCCTCACATCGGATCCCTGAGCCCTGAGGTCTGCGAGAGAGCCGTTAGGTGTTGGTACGGCAAGCATATCTCCAAAGATCGCGAGCGTTTTTCCAGATCGAGCGATCGCCATCGCCTCCTGGATCTCGTAGGATGTGGTGACACAGACGGGGCAGCCTGGTCCCTGTCTAATATCAATGCCTGCTTTTTCGAGAAGACTCTGAAGACCAAATCGAACAAGAGTGTCTTGGTGCGTCCCGCACACGTGCATGAACATCGCATTGATCCCCAGATCTGCAATTTTCTGAACAATTTTCCTTGCAAGCGATTCGTCCCTGAATTTGAACATTACTTTTCCACCACCTTAGCCGATGTGACACCACAGCATTTCCCCTTGATGATATCCGCTCGATTACCACATTTTGGACAGCTCAAGATCGGAATAGAGAAGTGAAAATTCCCATTTCCGATATGTTCTGGTGGCCCTTCAAATCCACAGGCGGGACACCGGAGTATCGCTTTTTCGGTTTCAATGATCAATTCGGCACCTTCAAGGATCGTTCCCTTACTCAAGATTTCGAACGCAAACCTCAATTGTTCTTCACCAAGAAACGTCAACTCCCCGACAACGAGTACGATTTCCTCGACTTTCTCAATTTCATAATGGCCAAGCTGATCCAAAACAGCGTTGATGATGTCAGACATGACAGAAACTTCATGCATCTTGAAAACCAAGACCTCACATCAAATAATTACTTTTTTTGGAGAATTGAATCAAGAAGCGAGAAAGGCGATCGTCGGACTGCGAGAATTACTTATATAGTAATTAATATAAAGTGTGATAACCCGATGAACACCAGCAACAAGAAATCCAGGAAAGAATTAACGCTCGAGGCGATCGTCGAAGGAAAAAAGATGGAGGCATACGTTGAGCATAGGACTAAAGATATGCACGTCTGCTGGATCTGTGGGACAATCGGGTACAAGAAGAAACCGATGAAGAACATCGGTAATCGGTGGATATGCATTGATTGCCTCAAGCATCTCAAGGAAATTCTTGATTCGCTGGATCAATGGGAGGCTGAAATCCAGCTCGAGAAGGAAATGAGTAAGAAAATCGATGAGAGTCTTGGCGTCTAAGGACAATTCTCTTGAATGATCTTCTACCGTATCTTTTTAGTAAAATAATCACAATAACGATTGATTGGACAAATCAAACACTTTGGATTTCTTGGTGTGCAAATTCTTTTTCCAAACGCGATAAAGACGGTGTTGATGAATTTCCAAAGATCCTTTGGAACGACTCTTTTCAATTCAATTTCCGTTTCCTCAGGCGTCTTCGTGCTGACAAGCCCTATCCTATTCGATATTCTGTGAACATGGACATCGACTGGGATCGCATCCTGACCGAATCCATAGACGAGAACACAGTTGGCCGTCTTTCTGCCAACCAAAGGCAATGCGAGGAGTTTATCTATCTCATTCGGAACGCGATCATTGTAATCCTGGTGTATAATCCTTGCAATTTCCTTGATCGCCTTTGATTTCGCTTTTGGAAAACCGACAGGGCGTATCAATTCCATGAGATCATCTATTGGTGCTGCTGCGAGCTCTGCAGGATTCTTATATTTCGAAAAAAGGCGTTGCGATGCTATGTAAGTATTCTCATCCTTCGTTCTTTGAGAGAGAACCGTTGAAATGAGAACACGAAAAGGATCGCTTCCACCATCTGGTTGATCATCATTCGTTCCGCCAGGAAATGCTCCGATCGGAAAATGTTCAACGAGCGTGATCAGCATCTCTCTTACGGGTTTCATGAGAATCCCACCAGACCCTTGCTTCGCCAATCGTATAGAGCGAGCCAGTGATCAAGACGGTGTCGTTGTCTGATGCTATCCCTAGCGCTCTTTCAACCGCATCGCCGACACTTTCAATCGTTTCAACGTGGCTACAATACTTTTTTAGATGTTCGGCAACAACGCGCGCCTGATATGCACGTTT
>JANHAK010000175.1 GCA_024464195.1 Methanomassiliicoccales archaeon
AAATTATAAGGGCATGAGAGGCGGCAGCAGACGCTGTGGCGACACTGTCTGAGATGTCCTTTGGACCTGTGCAACATCCCGCCGCAAAAATGCCTTCCCTTGCTGTTTTGACCGAAAAGGGTTTATCAGTTGCGATAAAGCCATCGCTGGCAATTTTGATGCCGAGGACCTTCGCGAGATCTGATAGGTCCTTTGGTGGAGATGCGGCAATAGCGAGGACGACCATGTCGACCTTAAGGAGCTCAATCATTCCAGTTCTCACATCCTCAACTCTAACTTGAACCCCTTCACCATCTTCCAGAATCTCCGCAACCTTTCCCTTAATGAATTTGATGCCCTCTTTTCTTGCCCTTGCCAGATAGCGATCAAATCCCTTACCGTAAGTTCGAAGACCCATATGGCAAATCCAGATGCTCTCGATCGACGGTTCGTGCTCAAGCGCGACCATTCCCTGTTTAATAGAAGTCATGCAGCAAAATCTTGAACAATAAGGGCGAAATCTTGAATCCCTTGAACCGACACACTGGGCGAAAACAATCCGTTTCGGCGCCCTGTTTAGTCCCGGGATGATCAATTTGCCGCCTGTGGGCCCCGATGCGCTGAGAAGACGTTCGAATTCGAGCGACGTAAGTATGCGGGGATTTTGTACGCATTGCAAAGAAAGAAGTTTGGAAGGGTTTAAGAGCTCAAATCCCGCAGCGACAATGATTGATGAGACCTCTAGAACCTCAGTCACTGGCTTCGCATCAAAATCAACCGCATTTGCGGGACAAACTTTACTGCAAACGCCACATTTCTTTTTATTCAAGAAGAGGCAGTGAAAAGAATCAATAAGATACTTGAGAGGGACTGCCTGTAGATATGGAAGATAAATAGCCTTTCTCTCGCCAAGACCTTCGTCGAATTCATTTGATACCTTTACAGGACATTTTTCTGCGCAGATCCCGCATGCTACGCATCGATCCTCACGCACATATCTGGGCATTTTGCGAATCGTCAATTTGAAGTTTGGTGCTTCACCCTCTAAGGCAATCACCTCAGACATCGTCATGATTGTAATGAGTGGATGTCTGCTTGCCTCGACGAGTTTTGGAGAGAGAATGCAGGCGGAACAATCGTTCGTTGGGAAAGTCTTGTCGAGCTGAGCCATATGACCACCGAGTGCAGGGCCTTTTTCGATCAATAACACTCGTACCCCAGCATTTGCAACATCGAGCGCGGCTTGCACGCCAGAAATGCCACCCCCTATGACGGCAACTGGTTTGCCCGACAAATCAGTACCCCCAAGCTCTCGTGTTAAGCGCCGATTGATGAAAAATCTTTTGATTCGAATGAAATCACCATCAAACGAAAGATTTCAAAGAGGTCAATAAGTCCATTCAGTTTTTTATTGGATGATGTCTTAGCGATGCGAACTAGCAATTCAAGAGCTGTTCAGATGAGGATGAAAGAGCCTTAGAGAGTTGTTTGGGAGTGATCATATCTTGAATATTTCTTTTCATATTTACGTAGCGCATCAAAGAAACATATTCACTGAAGCTCCCAATTAATTCATTCTCTGTTCAATTAATAAATCGATTTCCACCAATTTTCCTCCCGATTCTCCATCTCATCTTCCAATTCTGAATCATACTTATATAACCAATAAAGCGTCGGATTGGAGTTCTCATGAAGTCAGTTGCTTTCCCGCTATCTCAAAATCTTATGATGGAAAATGTCGATGATTGCGGGACTCGCCTCTCTTATCAAATCAATAAATATAACGCGCCATCTTCAGCGTAAATCGCGATCCATGACAATTTCCCATCGATCAGCTCACACGAATCTCTCTCGACGCATTCTCTTGCTGGATGAGATTTCTTCCTTTTCGAAATGAAAATATTAGCAATCTTTAAGATCTTTATCGACTCTTTTTCGTTTCTGCGATATGTAATAGCAAGAATGATTTATCCCTGATGCTCATTTCAGATAAACAATGAGAATCGTAGGCTTTTCAAAAACATCGTTGGTCGACTGGGACGGTTGCGTCGCCTCAACGATCTACCTTCCGGGTTGCAATTTCCGTTGTCCCGCTTGTCACAATAGAGATCTCGTGATCAATCCAGATAGTCTCGAGGAGATTTCTCTAGGAGAAATTGAATCGTATATCAGAGCAAACAAGGATTTTCTCGACGGTGTAGTTATCACTGGCGGCGAGCCAACGATTCACAAAGATCTGAGAGATCTGATCACATGGCTCCGCCATCTGGGAATGAAAATCAAGCTTGACACCAATGGTAGTCGACCTGAGGTGATCAAAGATCTGATGGAAGACGAACTTCTCGATTTCATCGCAATGGATATCAAAGCCCCGCTCAACGAAAAATACAATGACGTTTCTGGTATCGAAGCGCCGCTCGAGGAGATAAAGAGATCGATATCTCTGATTATGGAATCTGGGATTGACTACGAATTCAGAACGACCGTTGTGCCAATCTTTCTTAATGAGGACGATATTGAATCGATCGCCGCGTTCATTGGTGGAGCAAGGAAGTATGCACTCCAGCAGTTCCGTCCGAAAAACACGATTGATGAGCGATTGAGTGCACTTAATCCATATCCCACGGAGAAAATCAGAAGAATGGCTGAAATCGCGAAATCATATGTGAAAAGGGTTGTCATCAGGGGGGAGGCCTAAAGGAAATTATCAAGAATGATATTAACTTCCAATATCTTTTAGTATTATTCGCTATATGAAAGAAAATAGTTCGGCACGAACGATGTTCGGAAGCCGACTCGGAGGGGTTCTATTGAATTCAAACGAAAGGATCAAGACCTTTGTCGACGGATTTGACAAGATACTGGAGGGTGGGGTACCCGCTGGACATATTGTTCTCATTGCTGGCACCCCTGGAACGATGAAATCCTCGCTCACATACTATATTCTTTATCATCATGCGCTTGAAAATGGGAAAACTGGCGTTTACGTGACTTTGGAACAATCGCGGGAAAGCCTCCTCCGACAGATGGAAAAAATGGGAATGCCAACAGAATCTGTCAAGGACAAGTTACATGTTCTTGATCTTAGTTTGATCAGAAAGAAATTAAAACAAATCTCTGGTACTGGTTCGTGGCTTCAAGTTTTCAAAGCTTATTTGCAGAATTTAAGCGAAAACCTGAGATATGAGTTGCTAGCGATCGATTCGCTCGATGTGCTTGAAACGATGTCAGAAATATCAAACAAAAGGAC
>JANHAK010000176.1 GCA_024464195.1 Methanomassiliicoccales archaeon
CCAAGGCAAAAACGGAGGAAACCCTCGAATTTGATATTCCAACCTCGAAAAAACGCGAATATAATATTGGGGATGAAATTCATTTATCATTTGAGAAGGACTCGGCGCTCGTGTTTGCGAGAGGCCCGGGCGGAATCGAGGAGGCGATAAGTCTTGAGTGAAAAGAGATCACTGTTGGATTGGTTCAGCAGGCGTCGTGAGTCTGTGGTGATGAACGGAATTAGAAATCATGCGCTTCGCGTGAGCGACACGATCGCGGAGCTCAATAGGGCGATTGCGGCGATCGGCAATAATGAAAGGGCGAAGGCGCTTGAAGCAATACAGAGACTTCTCGTCTCCGAGAAAGAAGCAGATTTTTATGAGTCGACGATCAGCGAAGAGCTCAGCAAGGGCGATCTCGATGCGAGGGAAAGGGAAGATTTGATGCATCTTGTGCGCAGGATGGACTATGTAGCGGATTGGGGTAAAGAGGCGGCATTGAATCTTCAGATGATTATTGAAGCAGGCGTGGAAGTGCCGAAGTCTCTTTGGGAGAAGTACCATGCGATGACGGTCGAACTCGAGCGGGCTGCACGGATGCTGAAAATGAGCATCGACAACCTTGGCGTCAACGAAGAGCAGGTTATTAAATACGAGCGTGAGGTCGAGACTGCAGAACACAATCTTGATGAAATGTATTTCGACACGAAGAAACAGATTCTTTTTGCGCAAATGGATCCAAGAGCGATCTTTCTCATGAGGGACATTTTACATGGAATTGAGAATTCAGCTGACAGCTGCAAGGATGCGGCAGATATCATACACATTCTTCTAACGGCCGAACAGCACCGGGCGAGGTAAGGGATCATCGGTGACGCGTAGACTCTTCGGAACAAACGGTGTACGGGGAATTGTCAACTCGGAAATGAGTATCGAGCTCGCGATGGATCTAGGTAGGGCAATCGGCACTGCGCTTGGAGGAAGGTTAGCAATCGGAATGGATTCGCGCATTTCGGGAGAGATGCTCAAATGCGCAGTATCTGCTGGGCTGATGTCAACAGGGGTAAAGGTGTTCGACCTTGGCATGCTCCCGACGCCAGCACTTCAGTACTATGTTAAAGCAAGAAAACTCGATGGTGGCGTCGTGATCACGGCTTCCCATAATCCCCCAGAATTCAACGGAATCAAGTGTATCGCGGCGGACGGCACAGAAATGGCAAGAGAGGATGAAGAGAGAATCGAGCGGATCTTTTTTGACCGTTCCTTTGTTGTCAAAGAATGGGACAGGGTTGGATCATTGCATCATCAGTCAGATGCCCCTAATTTATATCTCGACTCGATTGTGAGACATGTTGATAAAGACGCGATTCGAAAGGCGTCGATGACGGTTGTCGTTGATTGTGCAAATGGTGCGGGCTCTATCACAACACCCCGCCTGCTCGAATTACTCGGGGTTCGAGCCATCACACTCAACTGCAACCCGCAGGGCACTTTTCCAGGTCGACCAAGTGAACCAACGGAAGAGAGTCTCTCGGATCTGATTGCGCTAGTGAAGAAGACCTCTGCGGATCTTGGAATTGCGCATGATGGCGATGCTGATCGCACTATTTTCATCGACGAGAACGGGGCATTTGTGCATGGCGATCGAAGTCTTGCGTTGATTGCGAGAAGTATTGTTAAATCAAGAGGAGGGGGCCTCGTTGTCACGCCAGTAAGTACCTCTCGATGCGTCGAGGACGCGGTAATTGCTATAGGCGGACAAGTAAAATACACGAAGGTCGGCGCTCCGATCGTCGCGAGGGTGATGAAGAGTACTAATGCGGTTTTCGGTGGTGAAGAGAACGGTGGCTTGATATTTCCTGAGCATCAGTATTGTCGGGACGGTCTCATGACCGTTGCAAAGATGCTTGAAATTATTTCGAAGGAAGGGAGATTATCAAGCCTCTTAAACGAAATACCACGGTATTCTCTGATCAAAGGGAAGGTCGAATGTAGAAACGGGATTAAGCAGGATGTTATGGCACAATTGTGTGATCGCTTTCGCGAAAAGGCGATCGACACGACAGACGGCATCAAGATTTTCTTTGACGATGGCTGGGTGCTGATTAGACCATCTGGTACCGAGCCGATTTTTCGATTAATCGTCGAGGGTGTGACTGAGGCAAATGCGAAGCGCTATTTCGCGGAATTCAAAACGATGCTCCATGAGATTATTCAAAGTGTTAATGGCTGATTTCTTCTCTTGACCTTTACCTATATCAATGCCTGAATAATGAAAATAAAGCCGAAGATCAAGAAGACAGCGCCGCTGGTAATTTTAATGTATTTTCGATCGACCCTATGGCCAATTTCGCCACCAAAAAAGACCTCGATGAGCGTGATGAGGGCGAATGCTGCCATTGCGCCAATAAACACAAGAAGGCCTGCACCAGATTCGGCAGACAGAGCGATAATAGAAAGTTGTGTCTTGTCTCCAAGTTCCATAAGTGTCACGATAATGAATGTCCCAAGAAGACCACCTGTTCGCCCAAATTTCACCTTTTCAATCTTCTCTTCTTTTTCCGGTAACAGTAATATTAGGATGCCAGCAAGAATGAACAAGGCGCCCGCGACGATCTCGATGATTTCTCTCGAAATAATCTCGAAAAGGGCATCTCCGATCAAAATGCCGATAACAGAAACAGTTCCCAGTGCGAGCATTGCCCCAATAAAGACGGACTGACGGGAATGTTTTGAGGAGAGGGTAATGACAGCAATCATCGTCTTGTCGCCGATCTCCGTCAGCGCGATCAGAATGAAAGCGGAGATAAGCGGCGCCAAATCCATTTGATCACCGCAACGATCGTTGCTTCCACACGACCGCGATCACTTCTCTCATCATCCTTGCTGCGAGAGCAGCGGTGTTCCCGTTATCATATGGTGGCGAAACTTCGCTTATATCAAAGCCGACGAGTTTAGGGGCAACGATGTTAAGGCATTTCTTCACATCATAAGGGGAAAGACCGAAAGGCTCCGGCGTTCCAGTTCCTGGAGCGTAGGCCGGATCAATGCCGTCGATGTCTAAAGAGAAAAAAATCTTATCTTTCTTGATCAGGCTCAACGCCTTCCTGAACGCCTCTTCAACCCCTATTTCTCTGATTGTGAAGGCATCGATGTATTTTGGCATCCTATCTCCTATTTCATCGGAGGAAATCGAACGAACGCCAAAAACCACAAGATTATCTAATCCAACGTGTTCAGA
>JANHAK010000177.1 GCA_024464195.1 Methanomassiliicoccales archaeon
GGGGAACTTCACCAGATGCCGTAGAAAAGCAGATCAAAGAATGCACCGAGATTCTTATGAGGCAGAAAGAATTAATAAGAAGAGAACGCCTGAGGCTGAAAAGAGTTTGGAAAAGATTGCTTTCATGAAAAAATCGCAAGATCTCTTGTAAGTGTGACCAGATCGACGATTTCAATCATGCGACTTGAGGACTTAAGCGCATCCCTGAAATTATTCTCACAGAAAGCACAAGCGGTGATGAGGTGGTCGGCACCAGTTTCGATCGCTTGATCGAGCCTTCTTCTGCCGATGAATGATGCGAGTTCGGGATGAGTCTTTTTCACACCTGCACCAGCGCCGCAACAGATCGACCTGTTTCTGTTGAATTTCATTTCAGTCAGCTTCAGGCCAGGTATAGAATTGAGAATGAAACGAGGATCCTCAAAGATCCCTCGATGCCGACCAAGATCGCAAGGATCGTGGTAAGTTGCATGGATAGATTTCGTTCGAAATTCAATTTTTCCTTCTTTGAGTAATGTTGCGATTGTTTGAGAAATGTGTTCGACTTTGAAATCAAATTCTGGAACGTATTGTGAGTACAAGGATAGCGTGTTATAACAGCCTGGGCAGGTCGTGATGATTTTGCGTGCACCTGTTTTTTTCATTCTAGAAGTATTTCTTAATGCCAATGACATAAACACATCTTTCGCACCTATTTTCAAAAAAGGCGAACCGCAACATATTTCATCGGCGCCTAGATACGATATATTCAACCCCGCAGAAGTAAGGATATCGATCGCCGCTCTCGGGATTTCAGGTGCACGAAACGAATTGAAGCACCCAGCAAAATAGAGGATAGGACCATCGGACGGAATATTTAAACCATTTAACCAGTACGTTCTACTTTCTGGCTGTTCGCTCCATGGACTCCCCCATTGTTTCACGTTCGAAATCATTTCTTCCTGCTCTGGCGTTGGGAGAAATCCGTATCGTATAGCTCTGTACCTCATCTCCCTCATCAATCTAGGAGTATCGATTTTTACGGGGCACATCTCAGTGCAGAGACCGCATTGAGTACAGTATGTGAGGCCGCCCTCTACACCTTTTTCGATGCCTTCCAGCTCTGCAGAAAAACACACACCCCTGCCACCTAAATACGCGTGACCTCCAAAGGCAGGACCCAAAACATCATAAACTGGACATTTCAATAGGCAGCTTCCGCAGTTAATGCAATACATGACTTCCTTGTCTTCAATCCTACTCCTTCCATTGTCGATGAGAATGAGCACAACTTCCTTCGGACCGTGCATCCCATAAAACATGATCTTTTCGATATCCGCGGTCCGGCTAGGAGCGCTGATCACGTCGATAAATGAACTATTCAAACTGCCCGTTCCATAGAGAATTTGAAGCTTTGCAAAATTCATCGCTTCGTCCAGATTTGGAACAATCTTTTCTGGCGCGCTTACAATGATATGTTTTTTTGGTCGCCGCGCGCAAGCTGTAATATTGCCCTCATTGTGCACGACAACGATCGAGCCTTCTTCAGCGGTGATGAAATTTGCGCCCGTAATTCCGATAGATGCCCTCGAGATAAATACTGAGATCTCATTTCTGATCGCTTTAGTCAATTCATCTGGATTTGGCTCAACTTGGTAACCCAGATGGTCACTGAGAATCCGCGCCACATCGTATCTCGTGAGATGCAGTGCAGGACCCGTTGGGTGTACTGTTTGCTCTTTTGCAAGCTGAACAATTCTATCGCCCGCATCTGTTTCAATGACCTCAATCCCTTTCGACTCGAGAAAATGGGTTAAATCGATTTCCTTCGTAACATTCGATTTCGACTTAACAATGAGTTTTTCGTCCCCAATTTCCTCGAGTATCATATTGAGGGCTTCGTCCTTTGTCGATGCGATGCGGACTCTTATCCCGTTTGCTTCTAATCTTGTAATTGTTTTTTTCAAAAGGGAATCGTCGGAAAAAGATCTCCGCCTTACCTCTCTAGCCCTTTCCCTTCTTTGCTCGAATCCGTCAATTTTGAGTTTATTGATTTCCTGATTATCAAAATTTGTTTGAAAGGCTCTTCGCATTCCCTCAAATCTTGCATAATCATCAATCGCGCTTTTTATGATAGACCTCATCTTTTCCGCGCAAGAATTCGATTCATTTTTCATTAGATCAGCAAGCCTCCGTTCGCTTTCCCCTATTCTTCGATAAAAGATAGGGCATCCCATTCTAAATCATGGGCAACACCTGCTTTCGTCAGCATTCTGCTGAGTTTTTCAGCGACCCTAACGACCTCGCCGCCCTTAGAGGTACCCCTGATGTAAAACTCTTTTCTATTGATTGGAAACACCAGTCTCATCTTTCCCTTTCTATTGTAACCCTCAGGTTTTCTATCTCTCTCTAATTCCACTTGATTAAGATAGATAAACATCTGCAAGACGTCCTCATCTTCAGGCAACTGATCCGTTTCCTCCAGGAATGTCTTGAGAAGCTCGGGAAAGATCTTTGCAAGATCCTTGTAGGATGTATTTTTCTTAAAAACGAAATGGCCACTGGTCGCCTTCATTGTGGCGTTCCATGCACAAGTTTCTATTTAAATCTGTTGAAATAGAGTGCCGTTTTGTAAGAAATCAATTGGTGAAAAACGATAGATCAAAATCTTTGGTAAGAAAGAGAGATCGCTGATCAGTCTTGATCTCTCAGCATGTTGTCACATTCTTTTATAATAAATTCAATTGTCAACGGTTGATGAGTTCATTATTATTTCATTCCATCTGCCTTATCAAAATCTAATCACACCTTTTCTGATTACACTTTCTCGGTAAAAGATCATATTCCTTTGAATCATTTTTTGTCACTTGTCGAAATTCATGAGAGAACAACTTGCACTTTTAAAATCACGCACCGAATTCAATGAAGGAAGGTCAGAAGATCTCAGTTGAACCAAAGGTTCTTTGAAAAAGTTTGAAATGTGGAGTTTAATTACGCGTGAACATCTTCCTTCTCGCTTCCCCCTTTTGTGCCATATTCCAACAAAATGATTTCGCAGTGGGGACACCACCAAGCGATTTTCTCGATATCACGAATCTTGAGTGATGCAGGCATAAAAGGCTTCCGTGAAGAATTTTCCTTCTCATACAATTCAATTTCCCAACAGTATCCGCATGTGCCTCTGACCTTTAATTCACCTATTAGCATTTTTTTACCGCATTTTGGACATATCATGCT
>JANHAK010000178.1 GCA_024464195.1 Methanomassiliicoccales archaeon
CCTGCTTACGATTTATCGGGAGGGCAACAGCAACGACTTTGTATTGCAAGGGCATTAGCCGTCAAACCTGAGATCATTCTTTTCGATGAGCCTTGTTCTGCCCTAGATCCCATCGCAACCGCAAAGATTGAGGATCTATTAGTCGATCTTAAAAAGGATTATACCGTGGTAATCGTCACGCATAACATGCAGCAGGCGGCGAGGGTTGCAGACACAACTGCATTTTTTTATATGGGAGAGCTCATTGAAATTGGCGAAACGAGGAGGATTTTCGAGAAGCCTGAAAAAAAATTGACCGAGCAATATATCACAGGGAGGTTTGGTTGAATTGGCAAGGATTGTTTTGAGCGACGAACTTGCAAAGCTCAATGAGGAAGTCGCTGAGATGGGAAAATTAGCAAGAGAAGCGATAGAGAAGGCAATTAGGGCGATCGTCAATGAGGAGTTTGCTCTCAAGGACGAAGTAAAGAAACTCGATGATGCGATTTATCATTTGGATTTGAAAATTGAAAAACATTGTATTGACCTTATCGCTCTTCATTCTCCTGTTGCAGGGGATTTGAGAACGATATCTACTTCTCTCAAAATGATTACAGACCTCAACAGAATTGGCAGGTATGCTAGGGATATTGCAGAAGTGATCGATTTTCTTGAAGGGCAGAAGTACTTCAAACGACTCATTAGCATTCCCCACATGGCTACTCTAGTGATCAGAATGGTCGACGACGCTGTTGAAAGTTTCATTAAGAGAGATCTCGAAAAGGCGCGTAATCTCTTTCTGCGAGATGATGAAGTTGATGCCCTTTATGAGAGCATATTCAGAGAGGTTCTCACATACATGATGGAAGACCCAAAGAAGGTGCCAATGGGCATGCGCTTTATTCTGATCGCAAGGTATCTCGAGAGAATTGCGGATCATGCGTGTAACATTGCTGAACGGGTTATTTACATGATAACTGGAGAACGTGTTGATCGATCAAAAAAGATCTAAATTGAAATTACGACGAGATCGGATGAGAATATTAATCGCCATTATAAGAATGGTTTGTAGGATAAGGTGATTCAACATGAAGGAGATATTGAGTTAATGTTAGCCGTCCATTACCATGAATTGCGAAGCGTTTCTGCGCGTAAGATCTCATTGTCAGATGATGCCTTGCGGTGTGATGCGTAATGGTCCGTAACATTTTCATAATTGACTTCGTCTCAATCAAATCGTTATTCTCACTCGTAACATCAAGGCCAACTCCAATTATGGATGAAAGAATGATGGTTAAGTATTATTAGATCGCTAAGAATCGTCGAACCGCCTCAGTTTTGTTAACTGGAAATATTGAATAAGCTCCCAATACAAGGCGACTTCGATCCTAGGCGCCCCTTCCCAAAATTTTCACGCCCATGTTATCAGGAATGAGAATCTCGCAGAAATTCATTAATTCTTCTTTTTGTTTACCCATGCTGCATGACGGTATGCGGGGATTCTATATGTTGAAGGTCATGCTTGTCGACGATGAGCCCGCACTTCTAGAAATCGGGAAGGTCTATCTCGAAAGAGAGGCGGATATCGAAGTAGTTACCTGTGAATCACCGCAAGAAGCACTTGAAGAAATTGATCGCAGTAGATTCGATGTAATTGTGTGTGATTATCAGATGCCTTATCTCAATGGTATTGAATTTCTTGAAATTGTCAGAAGAAAAAATGGTCGGATTCCATTCATACTCTTCACGGGAAAGGGAAGGGAAGAAGTTGTCATCGATGCTCTCAACAAAGGTGCGGACTTCTATGTCAAAAAGGGTGGAGATCTGAAATCACAATTTGCAGAGCTTGTGCACATGATCCGCCAAGCGGCAATCAAATGCGATATGGAGGAAGCTCTGGAATATAATGTTAGAAGGTTTAGATCATTGATCGAAGAATCATTTGATATTTTCATGATTGTGAGCCCAACAGATGTGATTAAATATATCAGTCCATCTGTTAAGAAAATACTTGAATATGATCCTGAAGAATTGATAGGGACGAACCTGTCACAATTGTTGCATGCTGATGACGTCCAAATCTTTGAAAGATCAATAGAACGATTATCGGCGAATCCAGGTGTTATCGATCGATTTGATTTGAGGCTCCGCAAGAAGATTGATGAATATAAGATATTTGAAATCATTGGCAAGGGAAGCATCGATCCAAAAGGCAAAATTGAATTCATCTTCACTGCTCGAGACGTTACGGAGCTAAGGAAAATGATGCATGCTCTTCAAGAAAGCGAAAGAAATTATAGAGCTTTAACTGAATCTTCTCCGTGTGGTATTTATATCTTCCAGGATGGGAGATTTAAATTCATAAATCGAAGGATGATCGAACTTTCAGGGTATTCTGATCAAGAATTGATGAATATCGATTATTTGGAGCTGATCCATCCTAAATATAGGCAATTGCTAGAAACGCTCACGGAGAAGGCTCTTAGAGGCGAGTTACAAGGAATACCTACACGGCTCGAGTTCATCGCATTGAGAAAAAACGGCGAGGAGAGATGGGCTGAACTTATTCCTACAATGTTTAATTTTAATGGAAGACCCGCAATCCTCGGCAATGTTATTGATGTCACTGATCGAAAATTAATGGAAGAGGAATTAAAAGAAAAAAAAAAGAGAGCTAGAAACATTACTTGACAGCATCGATACACAGGTTTGGTGTGCAATTGATCCTGAAACTTATGGCCCCGTCAATAAGGCGCGGGCAGAGTTCTTAGAAATGGCAAAAGAGGACGTAAGAGGAAAGAAAATACGGGATGTTTTGCCAGCCGAAACGGCAGAACTCTGTATTCAGGGCAACACCATTGCATTTAAAGAAAAGCGAGTTTTTAGAAGCATTGAATGGATTAGCACGAAAAGGGGAAAGAGAAAACTCGCGATAACTAAGGTACCGGTTCTAGATGAAAAAGGCAATGTAAGAATGCTTGTTTGCATGGGTCACGATATTACGGAAGAAGTGAATGAGGAAGGGGAGATTGTTCTTGGAAAGGAACAAAATAAAAAGGATCCAAAATTTTCATTTATAAAAAGAATAATAAGATAATCTTGACATAAAGAAAAAAACTACGTGGCTCAGATGATCGATACAATCTTTCTCGACGTCTAGAGTGAGATTGTTCGGTCATCCCGAATAAACATTTGTTGAGCGTAGACTT
>JANHAK010000179.1 GCA_024464195.1 Methanomassiliicoccales archaeon
ATGGCTGGTGAATGAGTCCTTCAGCAAGCTCAAGGCGCTTTCTCATTCCTCCTGAGTAGGTTTTAACGAGTCTGTCCGCGGCATCTTCGAGTTTGACAAGTGCGAGTAATTCATCGATTCTTTCGATAGCCTCTCGTCTTGGGACACCATAGAGGTCTGCTTGAAGGAGCATATTCTCTCGACCGGTTAGATCATCGTCGACAGTCAGTTCCTGTGGAACAAGACCAATGAGTTTTCTTACTTGGTAAGGCTCTTTCGTGACATCATGCCCAAGGATTTTTGCAACACCGCTTGTTGGTTTGAGCAGGGTTGTGAGGATCGAAATCGTCGTTGTCTTGCCTGCCCCATTAGGACCAAGAACTCCAAAGATCTCGCCCTTTTCAACCCGAAAGGACACACCATCAACTGCACGAACCGTTCCATTGTATATCTTGACGAGATTTTCGACTTCCACAACAGCGTTCAAAATGATTCACCCCTTTCTACTTTCATCATTTTTTCAATTTCTTCGATCTTGCTTTGTACCGATGCAAGTTTTGAGATGAGCATCTCCCTTATATTCCTGAGAGTCTCCAGTCTTTCTTTGGGATCGCATATGTCTTGATCAAAATCGCTGAGAAAAGCGCGTATATGCTTTTCTGGATTTTCATCACGAACACCAGATGCGGCCTGAGCTAGTATATTGAGGTAACGAATAATGAATTCGATATCGCCTGGAATTTTGGCGATGCTATCAACGACAAAAGCATTGCCCTCCTCAGAAAGATAATAATAATCGGTGCCTTCCCTCGTTTCGGATTTGACAAGCCCGTGATTTTCCAATTTTTTGAGAGCTGGATAAATTGAGCCAGTTTGAGGAGTCCAAATTCCTTTGAATTCTTCTCTCAGCCTCTTGAGTAATTCATATCCATACATCGGCTTCTCGCGAAGTATGATCATCATGACGAATTGAAGTGGACTAATTCTCTTTTCCTTATAGCAGTATCCTTTGCCAATCATCAATGATCTCTCCCTTCTTCGAGTCGTTTTTTCGATTTTCAGTTTGATGGTGATTGTTTGGCGATTTCTTAAGGTCATTATTGAGTACCGCGGAACTGAATTGCCCGCTACTATACTAAAACCCCTATTTAATCATTTTTCAATTCATTAGTAAGATCGAGAAGGACGGTTATAAACTGCAAAAAAGTTGACCATTGAATCTCATAAGATCGATTGCCAACATTTTCTTAAGTTGTCTGCAATCTGGCTCTTCCAAAATAAATGAAAAATCCGATAAATCTTTTTGGTGCTTGCATTTTTGAATCTCATCATGTTTGCTCGAAATATAAAATCGGAAATCTCTTCCTCCAATTTTTTAATTAATTTGTAGATTTGCCAATTTTGAAATAATTATGAAAAATCATCAAGAAAGTCTTTATGCCGGTTAAGGGTATTTTCGTTTGGAGGGACGTAAAATGCCTTACGAACATGTAATTCTCGAAAGAGATGATGGAATTGCTATCATCACGATTAATCGACCAAAAGTTCTGAATGCATTGAGAACCGACGTGCTTCGGGATCTAAGAGAAGCGCTCATGGAATGCGAAAATGATGATGCTGTGAAGGTGGTCATCATTACTGGAGCTGGCGATCGTGCATTTGTCGCTGGTGCAGACATCGGAGAAATGAGTGAGCTCGATCCTATCAAGGCGAAGGCTTTCTCGGAATTCGGAAATAGCGTTTTCCTTTACATCGAGAAGATGTCAAAGCCAGTGATCGCAGCGATTAATGGCTACGCGCTCGGTGGCGGCTGCGAATTGCTTATGGCCTGCGATATCGTCATTGCTTCGGAGAAGGCAAAGATAGGGCAACCGGAAGTCAAGCTTGGAATCCCCCCAGGGTTCGGAGGGACGCAAAGAATGGCAAGACTTCTTGGAAAAATGAAGGCCAAAGAATTGATTTTCACGGGCGACATGATTGATGCGCAGGAGGCGCTGCGAATTGGTCTTGTTAATAAAGTTGTGCCCTCTGAGAAACTGATGGAAGAAGCAAAGAATCTCGCAAGGACAATCGCTTCAAGAGGGCAAATCGCGGTAAGAATGGCAAAGCAGCTCATTAATGAAGGAATTGATGTTGATCTTGAAACTGGACTTTCTCTCGAAGCGAAAGGCTTCGCGATTTGTTTTTCTACAGAGGATCAAAAAGAAGGAATGAAGGCTTTTTTGGAAAAAAGAGAGGCAAAATTCACTGGGAAGTAGCTCTTTCTTTTTCCAACTCCTTTTTCAATTCTTGAACAGCTGAAACAACATCCTCCGTCCCTTCGACGTCAAGAGGCGAGATGCCTTTGAGATCCGCCTCTATCAGCATTCTGTTAAAAGGGATTGTCGCCGCGAGTGGCAAGCCTGATTTTTTCAGTGTTTCTTCGACGACATCCTTCTCACTTCGAGATGACGCTTTGTTGAGCACAGCCATAATCCTCTGGATTCCGATTTGGTTTGCTAGCTCCTTGATCTTGCACGCCGTTTCAAGCGAGCGCATTCCCGGCTCGACGACAACAAGCATTACATCCATATTCCTCGAACTCGCCCTTCCGAGATGCTCAAGTCCTGCTTCCATGTCCATGATTAAGTACTGATTCTTTTGCAGAACGAGATGTCGTATGAGATTTTTGAGAAGTGCACTTTCAGGGCAGAAACAGCCTCCTCCACCCTTGTTAATCGTTCCAAGTACGAGAAGTTTGACACCGTCCTTTCCTTCTACAGCATACTTCGCCGTGATGTCATCGACCTTTGGGTTGATAGTGAAGACGCCTCCATAGCTTGAGCCTGGTCTAACGCCTGTCCTTTCCTCGATGAGATCGAGCATTCTTGAAATGGGGACAATTTTTTCCCTTATTTCTTTAGGAACTCCTATCGCACTCGCGAGATTTGAAGCCGGATCTGCGTCAAGAACTAAGACTTCCTTCCCTTCTCTTCCATAGAGCCGTGCCAGAATACCAGCAACTGTCGTCTTGCCGACACCGCCCTTACCAGAAACAGCGATTTTCAGTGCCATTCACATCCTCTTGAAAACGATACCGTGACTGAGGAGATTCGCCTCTTTCAACTCCACATTCTCCAAGATCATTCTTTCTCCGATGATGTTAATGCAGATCGCATTTTGACCGTCCATGATGATCCTTGTGACATCCTTCATAACCTCACGGA
>JANHAK010000180.1 GCA_024464195.1 Methanomassiliicoccales archaeon
ATTTTCGCGAGCTTTCTTGAGAAGATCATCGGCTATCTGGTTCAAAATATTTCTGACTGAATCGACGATCTCAGGACGATTGATTATTCCACGCTCCCCTTCGTCCCTTCTTATAAATGTCACAACATTTTGCGCAATATCCCTCGCACCAATCTCAAGTCTCAGCGGTACCCCTTTAATTTCCCAATCGTAGAACTTGCTTCCTGGTCTTTCGTCTCTATCATCAAGTTTGACCCTGATCCCAGCATTTGCTAGTTCGTCCCTTAGCTTCACCGATTCCCTCATGATTTCCTCAGTCTTTCCTTTTGCGAGTATCGGAATGATGACGACTTGGAAAGGTGCGATATCTGGTGGCAAGATAAGCCCACGATCATCACCGTGAACGCCCACGACAGCGCCTACGAGCCGCTCACTCATACCGAATGTCGTCTGATGCACGTATTTTATGTTGCCTTCTGGATCTTCATATTTGATCTCGAACGGTCTCGAGAAGTTCTCTCTATAATGGTGGATGCTACCGAGCTGCAAGCTACGCCCGTCTGGTAATGCGGTATCGACACCTACTGTGTAGTAAGCGCCGGGGAATTTGTCCCAATCTGTCCTTTTTAACAGCAAATAAGGGAGACAAAGGCGGCGCGCGATTCGTTCCAGAATAACAAAGTCTTCCTCCACCTGCCGTTGTGCGTCCTCCTCATCGACATGGCAGGTGTGAGATTCAAAGAAATGAATTTCTCTTACTCTGATGAATGCTCTCGTCTGCTTTGTTTCGTACCTGAATGTATTCACGATTTGATAAACTTTCAAGGGTAGGTCGGTATGTGACCTGATCCAGAGTGAGAATATTGGATACATCGCCGTTTCGCTTGTTGGCCTCAAGAGTAGCCTAATGTCGAGGGGATTTGTTCCCGCGTGCGTAACCCAGTATACCTCCGCATCGAATCCCTTGATATGTTCTTTCTCTTTCCTAAATTCCGTCTCAGGGATGAGCAGTGGAAAATAAACTTCCTCATGTCCCGTCGCGTTACACTCTTTTCTGATGAACGAGTCAATAAGGGACATGATTTTCCAACCGTATGGTGTCCAGACATTCATTCCTTTGATTGGATATCTCTTATCAGTGAGATTCGCTTTTTCGACGATTTCATTGTACCATTCACTGAAATTCTCTTCTTTTTTCATGTGTCCGCCCCTTGAAAAAGGAATTAGAAATTAGACCTCTGTTCTATAAAATTTTCCAGTCTCATATGAAAAATTGTCACGGTCGATTTTGTGATCAATTCATTGGAAAGCGGCTGCAATTGCTGGGGCTACAGAAATCATTGAGACTTCCCCTTCAATTGTGTTTGTAGCCACAATCTTGTCGCAAGACTTTTTCAGGCGTTCGAGCGCACCGCTGATGAAAAGTCCGTGTGTACAAGCAACGTAGACCGCTTTTGCTCCGAGTCTTCGCAACTCTCTCGTTGCTGCTTCGATTGTACCGCCGGTTGAAATTATATCGTCGACGATGAGTACCTTTTTTCCCCCAGCTTCGACATTACTCGGTGTTATTCTCACCTCAGTACCACTTAATCGTGTCTTGAGAAGATGATCCCATGTTGAACCTAAAACGGACGCAACGGCTTTCGCCCTACCCGAAGCTCCCTGATCTGGAGCGAGAACGAGGTCGATCCCGTCATTGATGAAATATTTCCCAATACATTCCGCCGCGTGAACATCGATTGCTGTAGCTTTTCCAAACCATTCGATGATTTTTGGGGTGTGGATATCGACGGTGATAATCTTGTCTGCTTCGAGATCAAGATGTTTAACCATAACACGCGCGCTGATGGCTTCGCCCTTGAGGAAGGTCTTATCTTGGCGGGCATATCCGAAATAAGGGATCACATTGATAATCTTCTTCGCGCCGAGATTTCTGGCGGCATCCTGTAAGAGAAAGAGCTCGACGAGCATGTCATTCGGATACGAATTCTGAACAATGATGACCTCTTCATCAATTGTTTCCTTTTCAATCCGAACATAACATTCTCCGTCTGGGAATTTCCTTGAAGTTGCCCGGACATGTTCAAGATTTAATCGCTGAGCAAGATCATCAGCCAGATTCCTTGAAGATGAGCCACTTACGATGATCATTTATGGGAGAATCATCCTTTTGCATTTAATATCTATCTAATCATATGGTAACGCCTATGAATTGAGAACTTTCACACTTTATGTTGAATACAAAACTCTTTGTTGAATACAAGACTTTTGAAAAAGTGAATTGAAAAATAATTCGCATTGCTGGGATTGGCCAGAAATGATGAAGGAAGTTTCGGAAACATTTTTATCCTGAGCGAATGATATCGAAGTCGGATGGGATGCGATGGAAACCGATTCTGCCGTAGAGACAACGGAGAGCAACGCTTCTCACAGGATTAACAAATACCCTGACCTCGAATGTATTGGGGTTATCTACGGCAATGTCGGAACGACCTCTTTCAATTGCCGTGCGACTGGGAACATGGAACGATTGCAATACGTCCAGGTTGAACACGAGACCGACGGCTGGGTTTTGGGAATCGTATCAGAAATGGAGCGAAAGACCGATCTCTCCATCGAAAAGGCAAAAATGGTTTCGGAGGGGGAGGTCGTACCAATTGAGGAGAAAGTCACGGCAAAAGTCGACGTTATCGGTTTTCGCGATGAAAGGGGTCTTCTTCAAACCCCGCGCACGCCTTTTAGGGCAGGCGATCTCGTCTATAAGGCCAAAGACACGTTAATCAAGGATGTCATCGGACTTAAGGAGCGGACTGATACTGGCGCCTACATTGGACTTCTTCTTGGGCACGATATCCGCGTTGAGATCGACATCAATGCATTAGTTCAGAAACATGTCAGTATACTCGCGAAGACTGGTGGCGGTAAGAGTTTCCTCTGTGGCGCACTCATCGAAGAGTTGATGAAACATGATGTGACCGTTCTCATCATTGACCCCCATGGGGAATACGGTTCGATGAAGGAAAAAGGATCCGTGCCAAAGACGATTAGAAATTTCGAGGTTACGCCCCGCGGTTATGCGGATAAGATCATCGAATTCGCAACGGATACAAATGTTAACAAGAACGCGATTCCCTTGAAATTTACACTTGCTAATCTTGAGGCAAGGGACTTGCTCAGCCTGACAAACATCAAAAATGTGCGGA
>JANHAK010000011.1 GCA_024464195.1 Methanomassiliicoccales archaeon
TTCCCTGGGTATTCGCTCTCTACGCACATTTCCCTTTGAATCAGTATGAATATGCTCCTCATACCCACAAACCCATCCTGCGACTTTCAGACTAATATTCCAGAAAGGAAGATAAATTGCGTAGCATTCAACAATCCTACCCATTCTTTTCAGATCTCTTGCTTTGAATCCTTCGGCCCACCAGCTTTTCGATTCGAGTATAGCACCGTCTTTTGTGATTTTATTCTTAAAGGCGATAGTATAAACGCCGCTATCCCCTTCGATAAACAACGTCGAACCACAATACTTGCAAATCGCAACATTTCCGCCTTCGTCGATTTTGATTGCCCCACCACAAGCTGGACAATTGAGACTGATTGTGATGTCCATAGTTACATTCTCCTTGCCACTACCAATGCAGCAAGAAATACACCAATAAGAGTAATTCCCATCAACATAAGCGCAATCGAAAGATTGAATGTCGCGAGAAGCCCTTCACCGACAAATGCGATAAACCCTACAATTGCAACAAGCATGTAACCTATCGAACTTCGAGATGGGAAAATTGACGAAAAGACTTCACCAGATGATCCATCTATTACCACATTGTATTTCTTTCCCTCGAAGATATAATCGATTTTCCATATCGGAAAGAAAACAAGTGCTTGTTCCACACGCTCTCCAGGAAGATTGTTGAGATATGAGAACATTTCAATATCCGGATTAATTAATTCTGCGCCTCCCTTATCGAAAGTCGCATCGAAAATCTTCAGATCTCCCGCAGGGATTTTTAATTGATGTAATCCCGGCAATGTTGTAGATGCAGCAGGCTCGACAAAAACCTGCTCCCTGCCATTGATTTTTCTCTTAAACATATAAACGGGGAAATACGCGCTCTTAACCGATGCGATCTCCGCCTTTCTGTCGAGATCCTTAACCCTTGAAGGTCCGGCAGCCCATCGTCTGAAAATACCGATCGCATCATTTTCTCTGACCGCGAAGGGAATGATGTAATAAAAACCCGCACCGGACCTATCAATATATATTTCCGACCCACAGAAAGTGCATTTTGTGAATTTTGTCCCAGCATCGATCGCAACCGCAGCGCCACACTTTGGACACTTGACTGATGCCATTGATGTCGCCCTTATAATTTCATTTTAACCATTCATAACGGTTTGCCGCATTCCGGACAGAATTTCGAATTAACAGGAACCTCAGCGCCACAGTTCCCGCATTTTTTCGATGTTGAAATGTTAGCGCCGCACGCAGGACAGAACTTAGATCCTGGGGGTACATTAGCTCCGCAATTAGGACACTTTGAAGTTCGAGCTGCTGTTAACGGTGATCCACACTCGGCACAGAATTTATTAGTGGCAAGATTTTGAGTGCCACATTTCGGACATTGAATCGTGGCTTGCGGAGGTGCAGCGGGTGGAACCTGTTGTGCCTGACGCATCGAGTCAAGCATCGTCCACCCCATTCCAATTCCCGCTCCTACGCCCACTCCCGCTCCCGCCGCGCCGCCAGAGGGGTTCTGTGCCGCATCACGCATCGCTTGCCCAGTCTGATACTGAATATAATTAGCACCGAGTACTTGCATGGAAGATCTTGTATCAACGGCTTTTTGAACTTCCTCTGGTAGCGAAATATAAAGTCCCGATATTTTATCGATGAGAATGCCATAAAGATCGAAATGATCTTTTGATCTAGAAAGGATGACTTGTTCAATTGTCGTCAGATTGCTCGCAATGTCCGCAACTCCCAAGCCCTGATTTTTCATATCGCCAAGCACATCGTATACAAGAATGACAACTTGTTCCTTAATTCTCTCTTCAACTTCGGCACTCGTTGCAAAGTTGAGCGTACCGACAAACTGATTGACGAAATTCGCGGGCGATGATATCTTGTATCGAAACTCACCAAAAACCCTGAGATTGACAAGGCCGAATTCTTTGTCTCTGAACGGGTAAGGTTGTTTGCTTCCGAATTTACCATCGAATACTCTTTTCTGAAGATAAATGACCTCAGCTTGCTGCTGGACACCTGATAGAAGTTTCACGATTGGTCCAACGATGGGTGCGTTGATCGATGTGAGCGCGTACCGATCGGGACGATCAATATAAGCGAGTACTTTTCCATCTCGGAAGAAAACTGCTATTTCATCTTCCCTAACAACAATGTTGTCATTAAATCGGATGTTTCTGGGCATCCTGAACATGATGTTATTTCTCTTGTCAGCGTCTTCCCACTTGAATGTTTCAGCACCGATGATACTCATTGATCACACCTCAATGCCCTCAATGATTCCAAGACGCCTGCGAAATTGATCTTCAAAATCGCTGGCCTTGAACTTAATGTCCGCGATTATTTTTTCAACCTTCTGCGCGTCTCCGCTCCGAGCTTCTTTTGTCAAATTATCAATATCAGCAGACATCGATAATTGCAATTCTAGCATCCTCAAATCATATTCGTAAAGCATGTTGAGTTCCTCTTCATGTATTGTGATGTCCGAAACAAGACCCGAATATCCAGTTTCTGCATGAGAAATTAGTCCTTCGAGCTTCTTGAACTGGCTAATAAGCCCACCAATTCCATCAAGAATCTTAAAAAATTGCTGTTGCGCAAGGATCGATCTACATTCTTCGAGCTGTCTTCGTTGCGTGCTGAACTGGTTTGCCAGCTGCGCTCTTAACATCCTGTCTGCATCTCTGAGATCTTCACGAAACCTGTAGCCCCTAAAGCCTGGGATATAACTTTGAATTCTCTTGAGGAGACCGCGATCTTCCTCAACTCTTCTCCTGATATCTGCCATTCTTTTTTCTCCTGAGTATTTTATAAACTATCGAAGTCATAGTTTAAATATGTTGTTAGATGCAGTCAGCGGAAACCAATCAATTATTTGTGGTTCTTAAAATTAGACACCGATGACTCAACTTAGGAATAGAAATGGATAGTGAAAAATGAGGTGATCGAAAACTACTTCGATCATCGCGATACCGCGATTCCTTAATTGACAAGAAATTTGGGAAACTTTGCTTCTTAAAAAAAACAGAACCAATTCCATTAGAGATATTAAATAGATTCTTGAGATTAGGTAATCCCAATGAACCGTGTGGGAAAACTCGGCCAAGTAGCGTACTATGGATTTTGGTTCTTGAAGTCAAGGCTAGGATCAAGAAAGCCGCTCGTTAATACAATGATCATCAACTATGAATGCAATCTTCGGTGCAAACATTGTAGTATAGCGGCTCACGCTGAAGAATTACACGGTCCAAAGTCGATGAGCTATGATTTAGCAGTTAAAGAGATGAAAGAACACTACGAAACTGGCGCGAGAATTTTGTTTTTTGAGGGAGGAGAACCGACATTATGGCGGGACGGCTCCAAAGCATTGAAAGACCTTATCGATATAGGGAAAGAAATTGGTTATTTTGTTGTCGGTTACACAACTAACGGGACCCGTGAAATTATTGAGACAAGCGATGTGATTTCAGTTAGCCTCGATGGACCAAAGGAGATCCATGAAGAGATCCGCGGACACGGAACATTTGATTCTCTCATGAAGAACCTTGAAAGAACAAATCATCAAAACGTTTTTGCTAATATGGTCGTCACAAAGATGAATGTAAATTTTGTTAAAGAAACAATCGAACTTGTTTCCGAAAACCAAAGAATTCGCGGTATTATGATCAATTTTCTCACTCCGCCACCTAACTCAATCGCCCTTGACATTCAAGAGAAGCGAAAGGTTGTCGACCTTGTCTTAACTATGAAAAGACAAGGTTATCCAATCCTCAATACCAACAGAGCCCTGAAAGAATTGCTGGAAGAAGATTATTCGCAGAAATGCCCTTACTGGGTATCAGCGTTTGTTTTGCCAGATGGTTCCAAGTATTCCGGATGTCCGCTTCAGAACACAAATTCTTGCAAACAGTGTGGGTTCAACGCCGTGAGAGAGTACCGTCTGATCACAGTGGGCAATTTGCAAACCATTATCCAGATGTCGCGAAGATTTGCGCTATCGACGCAATAATGATTAGCAATTGAAATGAAAATGATAACTTGAATGCTAAAGGAGCTGCTCGCACATATCTGAAACGATCATTCTTGTTAAAGAGCGTTCTCGCGATCTGGTATGAAAAGGGAATCGAGAGAAATACCAACAGATAAAGAATGCTCGACAGCGTAACAATAACGGCTGATATAAAAAAAACGAGAACCATGATTAGAACTACTAACTTCGACGCATTTTCCAGGCCGAGACGAACGCAGAGATCCCTTTCCCCAGCATCAATATGTGTTTCGTATCCCGACATCTCATCAACGATTCGCATGTTCATTACAAGGAAGCCGACAGATAACGCGATGAAGAAGGCATCGTAACTGAAAAATCCAGTGATAATAAAAAAGGAAAAGAAAGAAATCATGAAAAATGAAAGAAAAACGTCCAACTCACCAAGACCACGCGATCCGAGGTTTAGAGGTGGGGCGGTATAAAAATAACTCAGAAAGAAAGCGATTAGACCGAGCAGAATGACAATGAGACCCCCATAGATGATAATAGGGATTGAGAGAAGAATTGCCGATCCCGCCAGAACGGACATCAAAATTTTCCCTTGGGATTCTGTGATATAACCAAGGTCGAACGCATTTCCTGACCAGTATATCTTGCTGCTCAGTATCTCCCTTGCTCCTCTTTCGAATTCCTTGTCTCTGGAGAAAAATCTTGTTGAATCGGCGCCGCTCTTATGATCAAAATAATCGTTTGAAAGATTGACAAATAATGCGAGCACAAAAACATCAAGTACGATGAAAATGCCGATGATTATTTGAGAGGTATAAACTAAGGCAGTAAAGACACCTGTAAGCGAGGCAAGGACAAATGGCAATGTATAGGTGAACCGGAAAACGTTTTTTATCCATTCCCACTTTGTGAACGAGGACGTCTCATTCATATTCATTCTCCTAGTTTTTGTATACTGATGTCGTCAGATTTTCCTCTCAGGTTTCGATGAAGTCTGAAAAGTATTTTGTGGTAATAAATAATAGTAAAAACGAATGGAGCTATGGTCAAATTTTTTTGCATTAAAAAACGTTTGTAACGGACTTTGATTTTTGAAGGACGTCCAGACATATAAATTGATCATAGAAAAAATTGGTTATTAATGAATATCAAATCCTATTATCTCATAATTCTGCTATTGACTACCCCAAGCCATCTGCCAGATTATATTTCGGCATATGGCCAATTAATCCTCTTGCAATTTTAAATCTTGTGGAGATTATAAGAAATTAGCAATTTTAAAGAAAATTGGCAACTCGCAAGAGATTATTTTGTGATCGCTTAGGTGCATCACATAATCTCATCGAATCTCATCGCGCAAATATGGAAATTAGGTAAGGAAGTATTCGATTTTCGCAATCCAGAGTTGAGTCCATACCTGTTTCATCATCCATGAGTAGACTTCACGCTAAGCATGATTGATGATTATTTCCTAAAGATCAATATGTATTCATGGTCGTTTTTCGGAAAATACGCAACAGGATAACCATACACAAGGCGACCGCCAGTGCTATAATTAAGAATATAAATGTTTATATTAATGAGTTCAAAACCAATTTTTTTTGCAATCTGTATATAGTCTGAATGGATCGGACATTTAGCGTCCTTTTTGAAAAGGTCTTGGGTGTTAACAATCGCGTATTTTCCAGGCTTCAGGACGCGCATCATCCCCTTAAATGCTTTCTCCATTTCACGGAGAAATTTTGCATAATCGTGAATATTCCCTAGCTGATGAGGATGCTCGTGATTATAATTTACGACATCAAAATAAGGGGGAGATGTGACAACAAGATCAATCGATTCCTCGGGCATCTCCCTCATTATCTTTCTGCAATCGTCTTCAACAACCATATGGATAGTATCAATCAATGAATTCTTTTCAGCTTCCTTTAGACGTTTAATTGTAGTCATTACGGAAAACGGGTTGATATCGATACCGATGCTGTTTCGCCCCAATTGAAGTGCGACAACATTTGTTGTTCCAGATCCGCAGAAAGGATCAAGAACTGTTTCGCCCACATGAGAAAACAATTTAATGTATTTTTCTGGGAGTTCGGGAATAAATCGTGCAGGGTGAGAATCTTTCCAGACATGCCTTTTGTTCACATTAAGAACGGTTGAGCCTAGCTGACTTATTTCTTTGCGATTGAGACAGTTCAATCGTTTCAGTTTGCAAGAACATGTTCGCTTTGTTGGAAGCCAGTTGTAATTCTTATCCGTAAGAATCGTCATATTCCGATCAGATTGATGATTGAGATACCGAATTTGTCTTTTTCGGTACGCCTACGGGCGGGGTGGGGTCTTAATTGAATTAAATAATTAGGATAAGGGATCTTAAAAATAATCATCGTGAGAAGGTGCACTTATTTGAATTTCCTTTCAATCATTCTCGAATGCAATTTCTCTTTGACGTCTAAATTCGAAAAAGAATTCAAAAAAACCGCAAGAAATCGAATTCTTTCACTTTTCCTTGACTATCTCCTTTCAAAATCTACAAATAGGATTACAGTATTTTCCGCTTCTATAACATTGATATGATAAGACATGACATGATAATTAATGAGAGGTGAAAGATTGAGCGCGATCGAAAATGCTAGATCGACGACCGGAACACGAACACGTGTGCCTGATGTGAGCCCATTGAGTGGAATGTGTCCATTATGCATTGAGGAATGCCAGACTCTTTGCGAAGTTGGAAAATCTGCCTTTAGAGGCAGAGAGGTGCTCTATCCGAGTCCGGAATACTTTGGTGTCAGCACTGCGGCATCGAACAAGGATTTCATGCTAGACTGGTCACATTTTCAAATATTATCGGAGCTCATTGGCGCCTGGGGAATTGATCCCGTACCAGACAAGGCGTTCTTTGAGAACGCCGATGTTTCGACCGCTGTTGCCACACGTTCAAAGAAACCGATTAAGTTGAAGATACCAGTTACAATCGCAGGACTCGGCTCAACGGCTGTCGCAAAGAGAAACTGGGAAGCCCTCGCAAAGGGCGCTGCACTTTCTGGTACCATACTTGTCATTGGTGAAAACGTGTGTGGCATGGATCCCGAAGCGACCTACGCCAATGGGAAGGTTGTTGAATCGCCTGATCTTAGAAGTAGAGTGCAAGCATATAGAACACTTTGGGACGGCAAACACGGAGAAATCGTGGTACAAACGAATGTAGAAGACCAGAGGGGAGGTGTCGATGACTACGCGCTCTCAAAGCTTGAAGTTAATGTCATTGAGAGGAAATGGGGCCAGGGTGCAAAATCTATCGGTGGTGAAGTAAGACTTTCATCAATCGAGCGCGCAATCGAACTCAAGAAAAGAGGCTACATTGTTGTTCCCGATCCCGAAGATAAAGCCGTACAGGAAGCTTTCAAATCCGGCGCATTCAAGACGTTCGAAAGACATAGTAGAGTAGGATTTCCCGATGCAAGAGCGTTTGTTGAGGATGTTGAAAAGCTCAGAGAGAAAGGCGCAAAGTATGTATTTTTGAAAACCGGAGCGTACAGACCAGAGGTTGTCGCATTCACGATGAAAGCCGCATCTGAGGCAAAGATCGATCTGATCACTTTTGACGGCGCTGGTGGGGGTACAGGAATGAGCCCTGTGCCGATGATGAATGAGTCAAGCACCCCTACAATCCACCTGGAAGCTCAGGTTCTCAGGTGTGTTCAGATTCTCAAAGAGCAAGGCAAATTTGTTCCCGACATCGCAATTGCTGGCGGGTTTGTCAATGAGACCCAGATTTTCAAATCAATTGCAATGAGCAATCTTGGCGATGGACCTGTTGTAAAGGCGATCGCAATGGCGCGTGCCCCACTACTCGCCGTCATGAAATCGAATTACTTTACACGCCTTGCGGAATTGAAGAAATTACCGAAAAATTTCGCTGAAGAATATGGAGAGAATCCTGAAAACTTTTTCATTGCTGCTCGAGACATTGAAAGGAAGTTCCCTGATCTCAAGCTTGGTAAGGATATTCCATGGGGTGCTATCGGACTATATACTTATTTCGTTGACAGATTGGGCGAAGGTTTGAAACAGCTGATGGCAGGCTCAAGAAAATTCAAACTTCAATATCTGAGTAGAGACGATATTGTCTCATTGACGGAGAAGGCGACGAAAGTCACTGGTATCGAAACACTTGAAGGAATGGCCGAAAGAGTTATCCCGATGATACTTGAGAACTGGGAGGATGTGAGCACCAAAGATGTAATCAGAATTAGCGCCCAAGCGATGCGGCACTAATCGAATTATTAGAAAAAAAGATTTTCTCTTTATTATTAATTTTTTCTTATATTTTTGATTGATAAATTCTCAAAGAATTTCATTAAACCAGGCGATCAGCAACCATCCATCATCAAATCCAATAGTAATTGATTAATCGAAAAAATTATTATTGTAAATTTTGATTCGGAATTACAGTGTTAGTCTTCCCTATATGGCATAAGAGCATATCAACAAGACTTATAGAGAAATTCCCAGATCAAGTGGTTTCTATTTCCTTTTTTGATCCGAGCACGATTCGTTCGGAGAGGTTTTTATGAGGTAATCAGCGCATGATAGGGAGTGATTTTCCGTGGATGTGTACGAAGCGATCAAAATGAGACGAAGTATAAGGAAATATAGAGGTGATATTGTTCCAGAAAATGTCCTTAAACGAGTCCTCAATGCAGCGAGATTGGCACCGACGACTGAGAACTTCCAGCCGTGGAGAATCGTCGTTGTAACAGATGAGGATATAAAAAGAAAATTAGTATCGGCTTGTAATAATCAAAAATTTATTGCAGAAGCACCGATCGTTCTCGTAGCGTGTGGTCTCCCAGATGAAGCTTATCCAATGCTTGGTGGATATATGAATAGCTATCCCGTAGATGTTGCGATTGCAATGACTCATCTCACCCTAGCTGCAACCGCAGAAGGTTTGGGGACTTGCTGGATCGGGTCATTTAAGGAAGAAAAAGTAGCAGAAGCAATTGGTGCACCTCCAGAAGCCAGAGTGGTTGCGTTAACTCCGTTGGGATATCCTGCAGAAGAAGGTGAAAAAACTGAGAGGAAAAATCTAGACGAACTTATATCCTATGACAAATACTGATTGGATTTACTGCCAGAAATCCTCGTTGTTTGCTTTGAAAAATTCCAAAGAAAAATTCTCGAATATATCTATAGCCGAAATTGTTCGGGAAATTAATAATAAGGAGTATGTTTAATTTAAACTATAGTTAATGGAGGAGAAATGACAACTCATTCTGGTGGAAATTCAGGTAAGTTTAAGGCGGATAGGACACTTGATTGCACAGGCCTCTATTGTCCAGTCCCTATCCTGAAGGCAAGAGAGGAAATCGAAGAATTGATGAGCGGACAAATTTTGGAAATCTTGGCAGATGATCCTGCCGCGGAAGAGGATATTTCAAGGTGGAGCAAGAGAACGGGAAATGAGATTGTGTACCTCGAAAGGAAAGATAATCTTTTGAGGGTTCTTGTTAGAAAAAAATAGAAGGAGCGTGTAGAGATGGTTGTTAATAAAAAGATATTATATGTCCAGACATCTGGAATAGATAGACCAGAGAGGCTTTATGCACCCTTTATTCTGGCCACAACGGCTGCAGCAATGGATATTGAAGCAACGATCTATTTCTTAATCAAGGGTGTTGAGGGTGTGAAAAGAGGAGAAGCTGATAGAATTAAGATTGGAGATTTTCCGACACTGAAAGAAGTCATGGATCAAGCCCATAAAAGTGGTGTGAAAATGTTTGTCTGCGATCAAAGTACTCAACTTCTCGGTCTATCAAGAGGGGATTTCGTTGAGTACACGAAGGTCGTAGGTGCTGCTACACTAAACGATCTTCTATTGGAAGCTGATGCAGTTATCACATTCTGAGAGGTTTTTGCCTTGAATATTGTCTACATGGATTATGCGAGTTCATCACCGGTAGATCCCCGTGTCATTGAAGCTATGCTACCATATTTTTCCGAGAAACACGGCAACCCTTCCTCAGTTCACCAAATTGGTAGAGAGTCATTCGAGGCAATCGAGGATTCAAGAAGAAAGATCGCGAGCTTAATTAATGCAGAGCGTCCCGATGAACTTATTTTTACATCGGGTGCAACAGAATCAATCAACCTTGCAATTAAGGGACTCGCGTTTCGTCGGCTCGATAAAGGAAAACATATTGTTACAAGCAAGATAGAGCACATATCGACGATGAATGCTCTAAAATTCCTTTCTACCAAAGGATTTAAGATTACGTATCTACCAGTTGATGAATTCGGATTTGTCGATCCCGTTGCCCTTAATGACGCCATCACAAGAGAAACGATACTCATCTCAATTAGCTATGCTAATGGTGAAGTTGGAACCATTCAAAATGTTGGGGAAATCGGTAAAATTGCAAGAGACCAAGGCGTCACTTTTCATGTTGACGCGGTAGCGGCGATCGGCAAACTGAGTATAGACGTACGCAAGGATTGTATTGATCTCTTATCATTTTCCTCCAATGACCTTTATGGTCCGAAAGGTGTTGGGGCCCTCTTTATTAGAAAGGGAACAAAGATTGAGCCGATCATTCATGGGGGCGGTCAGGAACGGGGATTGAGATCAGGATCTGAGAATCTTCCCGGTATCGTCGGATTTGGAAAGGCAGCGGAGATTGCAAAAAAGGAAATGGAAGTAGAAACAAGTCGGTTGACAGAGCTCCGGGATAAACTCATTAAAGGAATTCTTAAAAAAACCGAGAATGTATGGCTTAACGGGCATCCGACAAAGCGATTACCCAATAATGCAAATTTCAGATTCAAATTCATTGAAGGCGAGTCTCTTGTGTTACGTCTCAGCGATTTTGGAATCGCTTCCGCCACGAGTTCAGCTTGCACCTCGAAGACCCTTGAGCCCTCACATGTGCTTCTGGCGATGGGCATTCCAGCAGCAGATGCTCAAGGAAGTCTTTTATTGACGATGGGTCGATGGACGCAAAATGAAGATGTCGAATATGTTATTGATAACGTACCATTGGCAGTTGATTTTTTGAGAAAATTGTCTCCATTGATTCCCCAGGGGGATGTATGAAGATGTATAGTCGAAAATGTATGGAACACTTTAGAAATCCGAGAAATGTTGGGACGATTGAGAATCCAGATGGAGTTGGACGCGTTGGAAATCCAGTATGCGGAGATTTAATGGAAATTCAGATAAAAGTTGAAAATGGTATTCTTACCGACGTAAAATTCAGAACCTTCGGTTGTGGAGCTGCGATTGCAACGAGTAGTATGATCACAGAGTTGGCCAAAGGGAAAACACTCGAAGAAGCGCTTAAGATCACGAGAGGTGATGTCGCTGACGCACTTGAAGGGCTTCCGCCAATCAAAATGCACTGTTCAAATTTGGCAGCAGATGCATTGCACGCCGCAATTAAAGATTATTACGAAAGACATGGGAAGAAGCTTGAAGAGTATGAAGAACGAAAAAAAGAAGGCTTAATCGATGGAGAAAAATCAACAAAAACTTAATCACCTAGCGGGATCGAGCAGTCCGTATCTAAAACGTCATGCAACCAATCCCATTGATTGGTATCCGTGGGGTAATGAGGCTTTTGAAAGAGCGCGGATGGAGAACAAACCGATTTTTCTATCCATAGGATACAGCGCTTGTCACTGGTGTCATGTAATGGAAAAGGAGTCATTTGAAGACTTTGAGATCGCTCAATTGATGAATGATTCATTTGTTTGTGTTAAAGTTGATAGAGAGGAACGACCAGATATCGATAACATCTATATGAGTGCATGTCAACTAATGGGAGGAGGCGGTGGTTGGCCTCTTACCGTCGTTATGACCCCGGACCTCAAGCCTTTCTTTGCCGCAACATACATCCCAAAGGAAAGTGCGCACGGGCGAATCGGTTTAAAGGACTTGATCCCTGCGCTTAATCGAATTTGGAAAACAGAAAAAAACAGGGTTGAAGAAGTCGGTCAATTGATTGTGGATATGCTGCAGACAGTTTCGCGAGAACTGCAACCATCAGATCTTTCCATCGACGTGCTTCACAGGGCATACGAATCGTTTCAGTTCTCATTCGACGATGAGTATGGAGGATTTGGAACAGCTCCAAAATTTCCCACCCCTCACAAATTGATGTTCCTCATGCGTTATTACCTTAGAACTGGGGAAAAAGAAGCGTTGGAAATGGTTCATAAGACGCTAAGGAATATGAGATATAGTGGTCTGTACGATCATCTTGGTTTTGGATTTCATAGATATTCAACAGATAGAAAATGGCGAATTCCTCACTTTGAAAAGATGCTATACGACCAGGCGCTCCTTGCACTTACCTATCTGGAAGCGTTTCAGATTATGAGGGAAAAAGAATTCGAAAGAACCGCTAAGGAAATTTTGGATTACGTGGTGAGAGATTTGCGTTCGCCTGATGGCGCATTTTTTTCATCGGAGGACGCAGATAGCAATGGCGTCGAAGGCGGCTTTTATTTGTGGAGATTAGAAGAGATGAAGCAAATACTCGATGAAGAGGAGTTCGCCATCGTCAAACGAATTTTCGACATTTCGAATGAGGGCAACTTTGCCTTGCATGATCACGTAATGATTACTGGTGCGAATATTCTTTACATGATTGAGCCTTTTGAAAAAGTAGCCTTTTCGTTGAATATCACACCTGAGGAACTCAATAGAATTTTTGAAAGGGCTCGTCAAAGACTTCTTGAAAAGAGAATTAAGAGGGGAAGACCCGAGAGAGATGAAAAAATTCTTACTGATTGGAATGCCCTAATGATCGTTGCGCTAGCTAGAGCTGCATCAATTTTCGGCGATGAAAAAATGGGATCAATAGCCAAAGAGGCGGCTGATTTTATTATCAAAGTTATGATCGATGGTAATGGTAGGCTGCATCACTCATATGCTAAAGGCTTGTTGTCGGACGTCTGCTTCCTCGATGATTATGCATTTTTCACATGGGCGCTTCTCGAATTGTATGAACTCACTTTCGAACCGCGATTTCTGAGATTGGCAAATAGCCTCGCAAAGGAAATGAAAGATCTTTTTTGGGACGAAGAAAATGGCGGGTTTTTCATGACTTTATCAGATGCGCCGGATATCATTGTAAGACAAAAAGAAGGATACGATGGATCGATTCCATCTGGAAATTCTGTTGCATCAATCGTTCTTCTCAAACTTGCACAATTGTTAGACAACGATGAATATAAAGAGCTTGCGAGACGCACAATTTCAGCGTTTTCATCGCAAATAATAGCTGCACCAGATGGTTTTTCCATGATGCTTTGTGCGCTGGAATTGCTTTTGGGACCGCGCTTTAGAGTTATGATCATCGAATCTGAAAAAGACATATCCCAGTTTGAAAGAATTATTGGAATGGTAAAGAAAGAATTCCTACCGAATATCGATATTCTTTACTGCTATTCGCAGCCACTATTGCGCGATGAATTGGCAGAAATAGTCCCAGCAGTAAGGGATGCGATATTGCTTAATGACAAAACAACAGTTTATGTCTGCTCAGAAAAGTCTTGCTTTGCTCCAACAACAAATGTAAATGTAGTTTTAGATCTCATCGGAAAAAGAAGAGATATTACTCAGATCGAGAAATGATGTGGATACGCATTACAGGGACTAATCCTTTTCATTTGATAACACATAATTTAATGAGAAATATCTACAAGCTCCTGATGACGATTTGATCCATTTAGGGATCATCACTCACGGATCGATGTTTTGGTCAAATAAAAAAAGGCGACCTTCTCACCGAGCCGATTATTTCCCACAAACGATGTCCGTGTGCTCATTGATATCGATTTCCTTGATATTTTCATTGGCATGTGTTTTGTCAGTGAAGACGACACGAAATCTCTTCCTGAATCTCCTGAAAGAGAAAAGAACGGGAGGCCCAAGGACAATAGAGAAAATCACATTACCAATAGAATGCAAAATCCCAAATGGTAACCCTAGTGAAAAAACAAGAAGGAATTTCGTTGTGTCTAGACCATAAAGCCATATCCAGCTACTAAAGTCGAGGAGTGTATTATAAATAATTCCAAAAACAACACCGAGAACTGCAAGACCCAATACACCGACATTTGGAAAACGTTCTCCAATGAGACCAGCGATCAAACCTACTAATCCCCATCCGACCATTTGCCAGACTGTCCATGGCCCTTGCCCGAGGAACATATTTGAGACAACGGCAGTCATGCTACCAACCATGACGCCAGCGAGCGGACCAAAGACAATACCAGTTGCAGCAATTAAAAAAGTGCAAGGTTGAACATTTGGCAACGCTGCAAAAGGGATTCTTGACGCTGCTGTAATTGCTGATAGGATACCTATCAACGCGATCTCCTTCGAAGAAACTGATGATTCTTCAAATTTAATAAAAATAAGAAGAATCATAAAAAAAATGAATATTGTGGTCAGGAAAGTAACATAGATTGGTAGATCCATAGGATCATAGATTGTTAAGAGAATCAATGAAAGGAGACTTGCGATTGCTCCGATGATAACCAATGATTTGACAAATCGTCTCATGATGCGGCTGTCCCTCCTTCATTCCATGCAGTCACCGGATAAATACGTTCAAAAGGAATTTCGTACAGACGTCCTTCATGCAATCTCAAGACCCTATTTGCGTATTCCGCAATGAATCTAAAATCATGCGTCACAATAATCGTCGTAAAGCCCTCTCTTTGTAATGATTGTAGGGTTTGCCCAAGCTTTGCCTTGTTCCATTGATCCAATCCTCTTGTAGGCTCATCAAGCACGAGTATTCTCGGTTTGGCAACAAGTATTGAAGCTAAGGCTGCTCGTTCTCTTTCTCCGCAGCTTAGATCCCTCGGAAATGTTCTACGATACCTTGACAAATCGAGAATTGATAGTGTCCAAGAAATCC
>JANHAK010000181.1 GCA_024464195.1 Methanomassiliicoccales archaeon
AAAAAAACCCGATGAGCCTTTTCAGAAATGATCCGTAAAAATCGATCGATTCTTGGTGAGTAGAGGAGAACGGTCGTAGCAGAAGAGATCTCTCTCAAAAGAAGGGGAATGTGATCGAGGAGTTCCTCGTGCTCTGAGAATAGCGTCGGATCGTACTCTATAAAGATGAAAGAGTGGTGTTGTTCCTTGAGAATTTTCAACAATTGAAAAGCCGTGAATGCTCTCCGAACATCGAATTCTGTAAACTTTCGGTTGAGCCTACTAAGGAGTGCCGAGTAATTTCCACAGATATAAAGGATGAGATAATTCTGAAGCTCGAGATGCTCGTTGAAGATTCCGAGCGCTATTTCCTCTGGTGCAATAAGGACGTTAAACGCCCCTTCCTGAATGTAGATGGAGTGTGTTGTGATTTCCATGATTCATCAATACCAACTGTTCTGAGGATTAAATAGAAAGAGGGGAGAGTGAACCGAAAGTGCTTTGTCATCTACACTCCAGAATCCTTTCTAAAATTAGCCTCTGTGAATGAAATCGATGATGTTCAAATCATCAAAGTACCCGACGAGATTTGAACCAGAAATGTTCTTCGTAAGATTTATTTAAACAATTGAAAAGACATTCTTTGCAATATATCTTCTTCATCAGCCATGCATTTTCTATAACAAAATTTTATCATCAACATTAATGCGCTGAACTCCACGCTCCCGTCTCACGACTGAATCGACGCCGCGTCGCCTTGAGCACTATGAGTGGGCAAAGTGCCTGATGCTCACGAACAAGTGCGCATACATCAAATTCGTCACATTCAAGGCAGGTCTCCAATCCCCTTGAGATTACGCATTCGTATACTTTACAGTGATATCGAGAAGAATGCTTCATTTCTTCCAAGCAACCGTCGCAGTCGTCCCCGAAAAAAGGACATTTTTCGCATGCCCTTCCACACAACCCGACAATAACCATCAATTGCCCTTTGGCAATACCCAATATAAATATGCATCGAGATAGAGATCGATATTTTGGGACATTCCTTGGGGTACTATATCTAATCAAATTTGGTGCGCACTCCCTCGTTTGAGATGTATTGATTTGGTATTTCAAAAGATAATGTTCGTCTCTAATGCAGCAATTTTCCCTCTAGTAAGCATTGCGAATGTTCCAGGTGAGATCGAATTTGAAAATCTTATTATTCTTCAGGGGATACACCATGATACGCGTAATTAACGCGTTAGGTCAAGTATAGACCTCTTAATCTTAATGTGGGCATTTGATCTTCTTGCATATCCTTGCGCACCTATTATCCAAGTTCTATTCGAATATCATCCAGGTAATATGTCATTTCGGTTTCCCATCGAACCGAGACTCCAACAGCAACCCATAGCTCTTCTGAAGACCCTAAATCCAATTCGAGCCTATACGCGTAATTCTTCCAGCCTGCCACCTCATTGGCCGCTCCAAGAACAATAAAATCTCCTTCAACTTCGGGGTTTTTTGTTCCAACATAAGCACAAACGACCGCAATTGTGTTGAAGCTTTCTTGTTCGCTCCAGAACCAGAAAGAAAGATCAAAAACAATTTGCCCCCCTTTTCCCAAATCTATTTTTCTCTCAATCCATATCGTCCCATCATCCAACTTTCCATCAATGAACATTTTCAGAGAGTAATTCCCCGAGCGTGCATTGTGCGCCGTCCGTTCTATTTCCCATTTCACCGGTTTTCCTGGGTTCATCGGGTCGAGGGGAACATCTGCATCGGCAGACCACTCTTCCCCTTCCGTTTCAAAATCCTCATAGATGACCTTTGGTTTTGGGATGGTTAGAATGAGGTAAGCGCAGATGACCGTAGCGATAACAGCTAGAGCAATTGGAATCGCGTAAATATTTTTCAAGACAATACCACCCCCTCTAAATGATAATAACGACATTCGTGATAATAAAATTCATCTCCCAGATTAAGGACGCTATTGCCTCCCGTGATAAAAAATTCAGTTTGCCTTGTATCTTAGCTTCTTTCCCAGAGTCTTATGCCAAAAAGCAAAGAAAATGAGGATGATTGAAAAATTATCATACCATTAGTCATCAAAAAATGATGAAATCTCTCGAACTCTTGCGTTGAAACCCCTAAATCTCATTCCAGACTATTCCAAAAAATTTAGGTTTTCAATGATCTTTAATTGCTCACCCACTCTCATAAAAGTTCTATTTTCTCAAACATTTCTTTCTTAGCTTTACAGATCGGGCAGATATACGGAGGGTCTTCTCGGTATGCCACATAGCCGCATTGTTTGCAGTACCAGAGCGTCCTTTTTGCTCCCGACAAATGTCTGATCGGCTCTTCTTGATGATTCGCAGATGTTTCATAATCATCTGTCTGTCCCTTAACAGATTCTGCTTCAAGTTCAAAGGCCCGCATTTGTTTTTCTGGCGGTCTTCGCTCGGGAATCGGCTCGAAAGGCCGCTTTCCTTCATATACTTCCTTGCTTACATACAATCCGCAGTAGCATGTCCCAAATTCCGCCACATCAGGATCACGATAATCACACGGACAAATGATGTCTCTGTCTAATTCAAAATTCCCAGAGGCTAAACGACACGGACATGAGGGATAACCGTAGCGCTCTTCATTCATCCTCAGTCCATCAAGCAGGCTTTCTAGGAACTCTAAATCTGGATTCAAATAACAACCGCTCGTTCTTGCGTCAGCCTCAGCTCTCTGCCGAACTGTTTTCAAGTTTATCATAATTCTAAGACATCCTTAAGTTTATCCTCGCGAAATCCTTCAATCAAAACCTTCTCATCGACGATTACTGTCGGAAAAGAAAAGCTCCCACCTCTTTTTAAAATCTCTTTCTTTATTTTCTCTCTATCTTCTCTGTTGCAAAGGTCGACATCAACATACTCATATTCGACTTTGTGTTGTTTCAGAAAATTCTTCACCTGCCTGCACCATACGCAGGTGCTCAACGCATATACTATAATCTTATGCTTCGTTTTTTCACCAGGTACTTTGACAACATTCACATTTTCGCCTCTAACTCCTATAGAGCATCGTTGATTTATTTCTTTTTGAATTCGTTTTATTCCATCTACAGAACATACGATGAGGAGCGCTCTAAGTAACTTCAAATTGATTTGGAAAGAATTAGTATTACATCTCGCAT
>JANHAK010000182.1 GCA_024464195.1 Methanomassiliicoccales archaeon
TCCTTGCAAAAGAGCTCGGAATACCGTTCTATGTCGCGGCACCTGTTTCAACATTCGACTTCTCCATCGAAAGCGGGGAGGAGATACCGATTGAGAGCAGAAGCGAGGATGAAGTCATGGAAATAGAAGGACGAAGAATTGCACCTGTTGGCGCAAGCGCGCTCAACCCAGCATTCGACGTGACTCCAAACAAGTATGTGACTAGCTTCATCACGGAGATCGGCATTCTTAAGCCGTCTGAGATCTCTGAGTTGAAAATGAAGAGATGAGATAAATGACCATTGAAGAAAAACTAAGAAAAGAGATCGTCAAGTACGGAAGATTGCTTTACGAAAGAGGTCTGAACACAGGCATAGCAGGGAATATCAGCGCGAGAGTTGATGATGATCGCATACTTATAACGCCCTCTGGTCGATGCAAAGGTTTTCTGAAAGAGAATGAAATTCTTATCGTAACGATAAAAGATGGAAAGGTGTCTGGAAAGGGGAAACCATCTATCGAAACCCCCATGCATATCGCGATCTACGAGAAAAGAAAAGATGTTGGAGCAGTGATCCACACCCATCCTGTATACTCAACGGTACTCGCAGTTGCTGGCATAACTCTGAAAGCCGCATTGACACCTGAAGGTTCTCTCATACTTGGAAAAGTGCCACTCGTCCCGTATAGAACACCAGGTACACGTGATCTCGGTGAGTGCGTAGCGGCAATGATCGGCAACAACAACGCCTGCCTACTGGAAAAACACGGCGCTTTATCCGTTGGTTCAAATCTTGAGGAAGCTTTCTTGCGCCTTGAAACACTTGAATTTCTCGCAACGATTCAGGTTCACCTTTCGCATTTTGGCGAAGTCGAGGAACTGCCGGAAGAGGCGTTAAAAGCGATCAATACAAAAAAATGACAACAAAAAGAATAGGGAGTGTCGATATTCACTACCAATGATTCTCGTCACGAAATGGTTCGGGGTTTTTCTTTGCGACGGGCAGAAAATTAAGAAATACATTCTCTTCGAAAAAAATCCGAAGATCATCGCACAGAAACTTGCCTCTATTCAAAAGGGTGAAATTCTACCGGAAGAGAGAGAACTTGCTCAGAAAAGAGTGCAAGTTGCTGATATTCGACTCGCTGAACTGGGAAGGCCGGTGTATGTCGACACTTCCTTCATCAGGCCAGAAGATTTCTCATTTTCAGAATCGCTGATGCATGAAGCGATGGTTGAATTGGGTAAATTGAGAACGAGGGAATCAGTTCAACCTGATCGATTAATCATACAGGCAATTAGGGCGATCGACGACATCAATGAATCAATCAACGTGATGAGCGAAAGACTGCATGAATGGTATGGCCTTCATTTCCCCGAACTCAACGATTATGCGAGAGAGAAAAAATACGTAGATCTCATTGCCAGGCACGGAAGGCGCGAGAACATAATAGATGAAATTGGCATCGAAATCGAATCAATTGGAGGGGAAATGCTAGATGAAGATCTCGATGCGATCAGAATGCTCGCCACCTCGATTCTCAAATCCTACGATGCAAAAGAACACTTTGAAAACTACATTTCCCGCAAAATGGAGGAAATCGCACCGAATCTAACAACACTGCTCTCCGCCAACCTTGCTGCTAGATTGATCTCCCTTGCAGGAAGTCTTGAGAGACTTTCAAAACTCCCATCTAGCACTGTTCAACTGCTCGGTGCAGAAAAAGCGATGTTCCTTCATTTGAAGAACCATAAGAAGCCGCCGAAACATGGAATTATATATCAGCATCCTGCCGTTCACAGAGCTCCCTATTGGCAAAGGGGAAAAATCGCGCGCTCTCTCGCATCGAAAATCACGATCGCCGCAAGAGTCGATTATTGGCGAGGAGAATTCATCGGCGATCGACTTGTTGAAGAGCTGGATAGGAGGAGAAAGGAAATCGAAAAGAAATATCCGACACCGCCGAAGAAAACACACGGCAAGCGCTGAGATGAGCAAACTATTTAAATCGCATTCCGTTACCAATGGCTGATAGACATGACATGGACGCAGGCTGAAGTAAGGGAACTCAAAGAAGGAAGGTACATCCTCATCGATGATGAACCATGCAAGATCATTTCAATTACAACATCAAAACCAGGGAAGCATGGCGAAGCGAAAGCTCGAATCGATGCAATCGGAATATTTGATGAGCAAAAGAGAAGTATTGTGCACCCTGTAAAACACAAAGTTCAAGTGCCGATTATCGACAAGAGAAAAGCGCAGGTCTTAGCGATCGTTGGCGATGAAGCACAGCTTATGGACCTCGAGACATATGAGAATTTTCAGTTACATATCCCTGAAGAATTGAAGGGCCAATTGAAACCTGGCGAGGAGGTCATGTACCTCGTTGCAATGGGTAAGAGAAAGATCACTAGGGTCTGATATGGATATTTCAACTCTGCGGTTCGCTGATGCGAACGCGTCCTTTGATGACGCATCATTTGTTATCATGGGCATCCCATTCGACAGGACAACCTCATTCCGCCCTGGCGCTCGGTATGCTCCTAACGCAATAAGAATCTCCTCTTACAACTTTGAGACGCTACTTTTCGAACATGGGATTGACCTCGTTGATATTCCCATACACGATGCTGGTGACTTCGAGGAAGTGGGAACCGTTGACGATATGGTCGATGGTGTTCTTAAGGCTGCAAAAAAGATCGTGGAGGCTGGGAAATTCCCTCTCTTCATGGGCGGAGAGCATTCAGTGACGATAGCTGCGGTCAGGTCATTCGACGACATTGGCGTCATCACAATCGACGCGCACCTCGATTATCGGGAAAGTTATCTGGGCCTAAAAAACAGCCACGCTTGCGTCACTAGGAGAATTTCTGAACACGTTGGATTAGATAATGTTGTGGTTTTTGGCGTTCGTTCGATTTCCTCCGATGAAGTAGGAGATAGGATGCCAAAATACATCGATGCCTTCACAATCAGAGAAATAGGGGTTGAAGAGGCGTTCAGGAAGGCGTTGAGCCTGATCAAGAAAGATAAGATTTTTTTCTCTTTAGACATCGACGGCATTGATCCGGCCTACGCGCCAGGAACTGGAACGCCGGAGCCTTTCGGTCTTTCCCCTTATGATGTGAAGAAATGCCTTAACATCGTT
>JANHAK010000183.1 GCA_024464195.1 Methanomassiliicoccales archaeon
TCTTGAATGCTAGAATAATTAAGAAATCTGTATTACATTCGCTTCTCACTCTTCATTCTCGGAGTTATGGTGATTTATATCTTTCCGAGGGCAATTAAGTTAATCGTCATTGTCGAAAGATTAATATAGCGGGGTCAAATAATTTTAATTGGACGAATGTTTTTTGAAATCCTGATTTTTTTTTCGGCTATGAAAGTATGGCGCAAAATCTGATGAATACACAATTAATTAATTGATGATTACACTCTACAAGAATTATATCTCCAATTTGATTCAATGCGCGTCATTAGAAAGCCATCACTTTCAATCATGAATTAGCTTTCATTTTAAACTCGTGAGTTTTTCAGATTAGAGTATGAAGATTCCTGTCAAATTCCAGGCACTAATACGAAAAAATTCGGTCAACTCGCATTTTAACGGCCTGAGGAAAAGGAGATGTTCTGTTTTTTATCAACAAATCGAAAAAAAGATTCGTTATAAATACGTATTTTGCCGAGTTTAGGAAAATAATAATGGAAAGTTCTTTCCCGACCTTCTCGAGTTGTTTTCCATCGAGCCAAAAGCCAAAATCTTTGAAAGATCAAAAAATCTGCGATTAAGGATTATGCGCTTCAAATCAAATGGAGTTTTACCAGTCAATGTTATTGTGTAAGAAGTGTTTTATCATTTGTTCATTTGAAAATAAACTCAAGATCTATTGGCTTACAATGAAATAACTGATTTCATATCTTTGTTTTCTGTGGATCTCTTATCATACGAGGTGATCGCCGCCTTTGCCATCATTACGGCAATCATTTTTACAATAACTAATGGTCTCCACGACGCAAGTTCGACTGTCGCAACGCTGATTGGTTGCAGGGCTGCGACCCCATACCAGGCTGTTGTCATTGCATCAATTGCGAATTTTCTTGGCGCGTTTCTTGGTGGCAGCGCGGTTGCATACACGATTCAAACTCTTATCCTCATCAGGTCATCGGAAGTGATCATTCTTTCATCATTGACTGCAGTATCAAGTGCTCTCATCTGGAATATCATTACCTGGCGATATGGTCTTCCGTCTTCGTCTACGCACGCCTTGATCGGTGGACTTGTTGGTGCGGCGGTTGCTGCCGAGGGTTTCAATGGCGTGAACTGGGGTGTTGACGCCATCTTGGGGCCTCAACACGTGGTGGCTGGTTTTTTCAAGATTATTTTGTTAATGGCGCTTTCCGTGCTTATCGGTCTCGTCGGTGGATATGTGCTTATGAAGTTGTCGAAAATCATTTTACGTAACGCGAGGCGCACTATTAACAAATCCATCAATAGAATTCAAATCATCACAGCGAGTCTGTTGTCATTCAGTCACGGCGCAAATGATACTCAGAAGCAGATCGCTGTCATCATGATCGTGCTGGTGGCGAGCGGAACAGCAACGACTTTTGAATCGCCGCTTATTGTGAGAATTTCATGTGCTCTTGCGATGGCCCTCGGTACTCTCCTAGGTGGCTGGAGAATCATGAAGACGCTTGCGAGAAAACTCTATCGTATGCAACCGATCCACAGTCTTAATTCTCAAGTTGTGTCAACCGCCTCTGTCCTTTTCTCAACGGTCGCAGGGGCTCCTGTATCCTCGACTCACGTCGTCTCATCAAGTATTATCGGTATCGGAGCTGCAGAAAATACAAAGATGATTAATTGGACTCTCGGAAAAGAAATATTCATTTCCTGGGTTGTGACATTGCCCATCACAATGTTGGTCTCAGCGTTTCTTTATTATATCATTTCAATCATTTTGTAATAGATGTGTGATATTTAGAATTGGAAGTTGACTCGAGAAGAGCGCTAGAATGGTGAGTTCGTCATGAAATTGCTCGGCCTTATTGATCGAGACGATGTTAGCGAGAAGAAAAACGCTGGAAAGATCCGTCTTATTGACCTTATCTTTCCTCCTCATTACGATTTTTACGGAATGCTATGTGACCAAGCGGAAATAACGGCGAAAGGTGTCCAGGTACTCCTTGATTGGCTTAAAACGGATGATCTTGGTGATCCTCAAACGCTTGTGGTTATAGAAGAAGAAGCCGATAAAATGAGATATGCCATGGAAAGCAAACTGCTTGAAGCCTTTGTAACGCCCTTTGACAGACAGGACATATATAGCATTTCTAGACAGATGGACTACATATTAAATTATTCCCTCTCGACGGCCCTGGAGATGAGGGCTTTTGGCGTAAGAACTGATGAAGCGATCGTGAAAATGACAGAAACTCTTAATGAAGGAACGACTATCCTTGCGGCTGCGATCGACAAGATGAGATTTGACAAGAAAGCTGCCGAATCAATGATACAGGAAATAAGGAAAAGAGAGCGTGAAATTGAATCGATGTACATCGAGTCGATGAAGCATATTTTTGCAATCAATGATCCGATCAACGTTCTGAAAAAAAGAGAGATCTATCATCATCTAAAGGATGCAGGAAGAACGCTTGGCATCACGGTCGATATTCTTCACAGGATAATATTAGGTATCGATTGAGTTTTTCAAAAATATTTGACAACACTTGGGAATGGATCCTCATTGACACCGAATTAATAATAATTCATTCAAAATAGGCTATCGAGAAACTCAAAAATCATGATCTATCAACTTCTGAATGACAATTCATCGGGAGCTCAGATAATATAGTCTGCCTCCTCTTCGAGTAGTTTGAGATTATGTGGCTCAACTGTTAACGGATTAAATGAAATTAGTAATATTGCGTTCTTGATAGCAACCTGATCTCTGAGGGATTGCACGAATTTTAGAACTGTCGTGAAATCGTTGTTCGTAATCATATATTCAAGCCCGTCTATGATGATAATAGCGCCCTCGTTAGCCAAAATGAATTTTTCAAGTTTGAAACTTAATTCTTCAAGATCTTTTGGTCTAATCGCAATATCCATTCTGACGTTTGTGAGCCAATAAATCACAGAATCGCGGATTTCATACCTGTTCTTTAGTTTTGGAGGATAGATCCGAGTGACGATTAGTCCACGTGCTCCTTGGTTAATCGCTTCAGAGAAGATACGATATGCTCTATTTGGTATCTTTTCCTTGATGAGGTACGTACACCCCTTTTCCAAAGCAAAACT
>JANHAK010000184.1 GCA_024464195.1 Methanomassiliicoccales archaeon
CGTAATCAACACTCGATTGATCAACTCCCACAAGTTTGTCGCCAGCGCTAACGGCGTAAATGATTTCGGTGCAGGCAGCGGAAAGCGAAATAATACGGTCGACAGAAGTCCCTTCTTGCCCTTTCTCAGGGGTCAAGACTTTTGCGAAAAGGTATCCGCCACCAAATGATCCCAGGATTACCGCGACGATGACGACGGTATAAACGATTCTTGCGTTACTCTTATTCATGTATTATCACCTATGAAGGGATTAAGTGTTATTCTTGCCAGGATAAGAAGACCATTAATAGCATGAATAATCGGCATGAATAACACCTTTTTTGGAATAATAACACTAAACCATAAATCTTTGCTTTTTTTTTCGTCACCGCCGGTCACTGGTAACTTTCGATTAAATAAACGTACACTTCAATATATGATGTTCTTCTCTTTTTCGTATTTATCTTCTAATTAAATTTCGCTGTAGTCTTCTCCAAATGTATTACGCTGAGCAAGATCATGGAATGCGATTGTCATTGAACGGCGTATCTAAAATTTTATTAGGGGTCATTGCATTATTGGTAACACTAAATTAAGAAAAGTAATAATTTCCTTTGAAAACAATTCAACAGATCATACAAACCTGAAAAGTTCACTATCAATCTCTTAAAGATCACCTAACGCATCGATCACGATTGCGATGAACCCGAAGATCAGGCCATCGCGGCTCCAGTCCGGCGCAAAGCCTTCGCTTCCTCCTGTCCCCTTTGCCGTCGGGACGCGGAGTCCCTGGCCTTTTCTTTGTTATTCTACAGATTTCCTCGATAAACAATCGATAGGATAAGCTCTAAGGCTTCGATTTCTTCGGGTAATTCCTAAAAATATGAAAAATGAAAAGCTGTTTTATTGCATATACATTCATCGTATATTCCTGTCGATTAATCTTCCATCGGCATCGTAAAGCTCGAAATCGATGCCACGGCTGTCGAATGCATGTGAAGCGCAACTGAGGCAAGGGTCGTAAGCGCGGATGACAGCCTCAACGCGATTGAGCATCCCTTCGGTCAGTTTCTTCCCTTCGACATACTTTCTTGCAACTTCTGTCACAGCCCTGTTGAAGGCGACATTGTTGTGCCCCGTCGCGATGATAAGGTTGACCCATGTCACGAGACCGTTTTCATCAACTTTGTAATGATGAATCAGCGTACCCCGAGGCGCTTCTGCTACGCCAATTCCTTCACTCCTGCTTACCTCCGCCTTCGCCCACACACGCTCGGCATAACTTTCTGGATCATTGAGAATTTCTTCAGCTCGCTCGATGCAATAGAGGATTTCGATGAGGCGCGCGTAGTGATACAGAAAAGAGCTCTCGACGATCCCGTTCTTTCCGAATTTCCTGAAGTCATTGATTTCTTCGTCGGCAAGCGGCGTGCCGCATCGCCTTGCGATGTTGAGCCTCGCAAGAGGGCCGACCCTGTAACTCCCCTCGGGGTATCCTAAAGGCTTGTAATAGGGGAATTTCATGTACGACCAGGGCTCCACAGCCTCCCCGATGAATTCCCTGTATCTCGTTGGATCGAGGGAATCAGCGATCATATTTCCCTGATGATCAATGATTCTCAATCGACCGTCGTAATGCTCGAGATCGCCATCTGGTGTCACAAGTCCCATGTAATTGGAGGGGAACTTGCCAAGATGCTCAATTTCTTCATCGAAACGCGAAAGCATCTTTTTGAATTTTTCCAGTGTCGAAATCGCGATGCTCTTCGCTTCCGGTAAATCGGTTGCAATCTGCTTTCCTTTTTCTTTAGTCAGGGGCCATCGGACGCCGCCTGGCACAATCCAATCGCTCGAGTGAATCCTCTTGCCAGCGACTCTTTCAATGATCTCCTGCCCAAACTTCCGCAACTTGATCCCGTTTCTCGCGATTTCTGGATCCTTTTCAATGAGACCAAAGATATTCCTTTTCTCGACGTCCGCGTCCATACCGAAGAGGAGGTCGGGAAAGGAAAGGTAAAAGAAGCTGAGTGCATGGGACTGAATAATTTGACCCATGTGCATGAGGCGACGGAGCTTGACCGCCGTCTCTGGAACATTCACAGAGACAAGGGCATCGCATGCCTTCGCCGATGCGATCAAATGACTAACGGGGCAAATACCGCACGCCCTCGAGGTAATGCTTGGCATCTCATAATAAGGGCGATTTTCGCAGAACTTTTCAAATCCCCGAAAGAAATTAATTTGAAATCTGGCATCTTTCACGGACCCGTCATCGTTGAGAAAAATCGTCACCTTGGCATGTCCCTCGATTCTTGTCACAGGGTTAATTGTGATTTCCTTGGCCATGGCATATCCTCCTATCCAAATTTCGCCTTATTCTCCATCACCGGTTTCCGTCCGGCGAGGAGTTCTGTGAGTACATATTTAATGAGAGGCGCGGGCGGAGGACATCCTGGTATGAAGTGATCAACCTCAACAATCTCATTGAGGGGATACGCTTTTTTTAATAATGGTGAGACATCAGTAGGGAGTTGTGGCGTCGTGTCAGCGAGTTCCAAGTAAGCCCTCTCCAGCACCGCACGATCCCCTTTTTTCAAAGCGTTTCTCAGCGATGTCACGTTGCCGTGAACAGCACAATCGCCGAGCGCGATCAGCTGTTTTGTCCTCTTCCTTGCCGATTCAAGCAGCTCCAGCTGCTCTTCGTTTCCCACGGCTCCTTCAACAATTGTAATATCGACGTTTTCTGGAAATTCCTTCACATCGATGAGGGGAGAATAAACAAAATGCACGAGCTTCGCCAGTTCCAACAAAAACTCGTCCTGGTCGAGAAATGACATATGGCACCCGGAGCACCCGCTTAGCCAGATCGTCGCCACTCTAACTTTATTCAAACGCCGATCGCCTCCTTTCCGTGATAAATTTCGCCACTTCCTTATCTTTCGTCGAGGAAAGTGCTTCCCCCTTCACATAAATCGCTCCGACGGGGCAGACTTTTGCGCATTTCCTGCAGCCCGTACAGGAAGGGGCGTTTTTCCAATTCTCGTTGAGATCGATGACAACCTGCGTTTCCTTTCCGCGGAGCATGAGATCGAGTGTGTGGACACCTTCGATCTCATCGCAAA
>JANHAK010000185.1 GCA_024464195.1 Methanomassiliicoccales archaeon
CTCCGCATCGAATGATTGCTGAATAAGAATCACGATTGAAACTTGATCAATGAAAATCGCATTCAACTGCACCCAAGCTTTTCATTTAATCTTTTTCCAGATCACATAAGCCCTCTGCATTGCGGTAAGATTTCCAACGATCGCAAACCAGAGCATTACGATTTCAAATATCGTCAATTGCAGCTTGTCAAAGCCAATCGTTTCTAGTCCCAATGTGAGCAGACCCCATTGGACGAGTGGCGCGAAGAACAATATAACAATTCTATCGGCCCTTCCAAGCAATCCACTGTATAACCTTCCTGCACCGACAGCTTGCGCCTGAGTGCCCATGTAACTGGTCAGGAGAACCCCAATAATCGCGAAAATCCCGATATACGGATTGCACCATGGGCTCACTGCGATCAAGCCGATCATCAAAATATCAGCATAACGATCGAGGACGTGATCGACAAAATCGCCACTCTTCGAAGCTCTTCCGGATAGACGTGCAACTTTTCCATCCAACGCGTCGAAAAAACCGTTTAGAATAATAAGGATTGATGTGACGATAAGTAGAGGATGTGCCCAGTAGCTGAAGTATATGGAAATTCCGGCGGCACCAGCGAACAGGAACGCGATCCAAGATAAAGTATTTGGATGGACGCGGCGAAAAGCCTTTGCGAAAGGCTCGAGAATGACTTCGGCATCGTTCCTCAAGGATTCTAGAACCAGCTCAGTACCTCCTCACTCCAATCGATATTTCCATATGCATACTTTTCTTTTTCTCCAGCCAGTATCTCCATGATACAGACTGCGACCTCTTCAGGTGTTCTCGATGTTGTGTCGATCTCGTACACCTCATTTGATCGTTCAAGGGCCTCGATAAGGATGACGTCGCACGCCTCAGCCTCCATATTCTCCCTCACTTTAGGTTCCTTCCAACCGAGATTTCTTAATCTTATACCGAGAACAGAGGGACTACACCTGAGCACGATGATCATGTCAATGATATCTGGATCGACCAGGTGGGAAAGATGACCGACGACGAATACGTCTTTTCTCTGGATCTTTTTTAGTAACACTTCATCGAGCTTCGAGAGATCGACCTCATAGCTATCTCTTTTCTCGTCATACCCGCAAACGATGTTCTCTTCTTTTGCTAGATCACTGATTTCGATGATCTCAAAACCTCTTGATCGAAGAATTGCTGCGACAGAGCTCTTGCCTGTTCCTGGCGTACCAGTAATTGCTATGACCACGATTGAGCATGGTTAGAGCGAATATTAATTATTCGCATTCATGCACATAACGATCTTTTAGAAACAGTGAACCATAATCGCTATAGTGCCAGGAGAATTCCTCTCCTGGCGAAGGGATTAGTCCCCGGGGCCTTCCCCATATCGTTCACAGAGGGGAGTTACTTATGGCGGGTGGTTGGTTGTTGTCAGTAGACTTGAAGCAATCTATAAAAATCATCTTAGAGCATGCTAAGACAATCCTTTTATAGCAATATACTCTGGAACGAAATAACGAGAAAGTTTAAAGATAACCGTTCAAAGACAAACCAGAAACTCTATCTAAATGATCGAAAAAGAAGGATTTCAAAAAAGCATCAGTTTTCCCTTGTGTGATTTTTCGAACGAGCGTCATTGGACGTTCCACCTGAAAAGAAATGTCATACGATACATCCATCAGAATCAAGTTCTCCGCTGGCGCTATCCCGAAGTCGACAAATTCACCATTCAATCCCCTTTTAATGTCTTCAATCGTTGCCCTTCCAGAAGCAACCATCGTCATCGCTGACATGATTTTCCTCACCATATTCCACAAGAAATCCCTGGCAATGAAGTCGATTGCGATGTAATTTCCACATGCGCTTACGGCAATTTTACTAATCGTTCTTTTCGTTGATCGACCATCATATCTGCAAAATTGCCTGAAATCGTGTTTCCCTTCGAAGAGCAACGCACATTTCATCATAAGATCGATATCAAAGCCAAAATTCGGCAACCAGTATCGATACCAGCGTGCTTTCGCGCGTCTCGGAGAAAAGTCAATTGGCGTTTCGGCGACTGCGTAGAAATAAAGATTCCTCGCGACGGAATTCATCGCCCTAAGCAATTCACTCTTTCGAAACTCTGTATCAAAAGCGAACACGTTCCCAAGAGCGCTCACACCACGATCCGTCCTACTCGCTGCTTTGAATCGTGAAGATTTCTCGTTCCTAATTGCTTTGAGTTCTTTGAGAGTCTCGATGATTTCGCCTTCAACTGTCGGCAGATCTGGTTGCCTTTGAGAACCGGCGAAAAGTCTACCGTCATAAGCCGTTTTAACGGCTGCTCTCCAGACCACGACAGCATTAAGTAAGAAACGGGTAATAAGCTTTCTGAGAAGACTCATGCCACAATTTAGAGTAGTCCTTGTTAATCCGAAGAATGATGGGAACATAGGAGCGATTGCAAGAGTTATGGGTAATTTTGATTTCCAAGAACTTTACCTTGTGAGTCCATGCCAGATCACTGAAGAAGCGTATAAAAGGGCGAAACACGCCGTTGATATTCTACGCGATGCGAGAATTGTCGAGACTCTCGATGATGCGATCAAAGAGTGCTCACTCGTCGTCGGTACGAGCGGTGTTACGACGCCAAGTGAAAAGAATTTTATGAGAATTCCACTGACACCAAGAGAATTCGCTGACAAAACAAAAACGAACGATGGTCGAATCGCTTTGCTTTTCGGAAGAGAAGATTACGGCCTCTCGCAGGAGGAGTTGATGAAATGCGACATTCTCGTTCATATCCCGGCGAGCTCGCATTATCCCGTCTTAAACATTTCCCATGCAGCCGCCATTATACTCTATGAAATCTATCTCGTTGGAGCTCGATCGTTTACACTGACCGAGGCGAGTGAGATTGAAAAGGAAAAATTGCATGAGTTTTTTTCTGATCTCCTAGATGCAATCGGTTATCCCTCATTTAGGAAAGAGCGAACAAAAATCATGTTCCGACGTTTAATAGGCAGGGCTGTGCCATCAAGGTGGGAGTTTTACACGCTAATGGGTGTGATCGGAGACGCAGTCAAGAAAATTCGCTCGGAGAAATTGAATGGTAATGAGG
>JANHAK010000012.1 GCA_024464195.1 Methanomassiliicoccales archaeon
ATCGATTTGGTGTCACGAAAGTCCAATGTACCTTTGATGATATTGGTAGAGGAGGCGTGCAAATCCAACGCCTTAAATCCTTTGATCTTAACGAGGCTATGAAATGACGATCACAAACGAATTTTCAAGAGCTGAACTAGTCTGTATTCCTAATGTGTGCCTACGAAATGCGGCGAGAATGGGGATCAATATTGAGCACGTTTCAGCGTTCATCGGGATATTCGAGGATTTACATACAGATTCTTCGAACTTGAAAATGCATGCGAGATCTCTCTCGATAAATTTTGAGGAGAATGAATTTTTAGCGCAAAACACATCGGTGATTATATGAAAGTGATCGTTGTGACGGGAATGCCAGGTGCAGGTAAGGAGGAGTTCGTCAAAGTCTCAAGGGAAATGGGTTTCGATGTTGTGAGAATGGGTGACGTGGTACGAATGGAGGCGATAGAAAAGAAGGTCACGTCAGATGACCAGAGTATCGGTAATTTTGCTCATTCGGAGAGATTGAAGTATGGATACGACATCTGGGCGAAAAGAACAGTCCCCTTTGTCAAAAGTAAGAAGACAGTCATTGATGGTTGCAGAGGAGAATCGGAACTATCCATATTCAAAAGTGCATTTGGTGAGGATTTGGTCGTCATTGCGATTCATGCGTCGGCGAGAACGCGATATGATCGCCTCAGAAGGCGAAATCGATCTGATGCCCCAGCGAATTTTGAACAGTTTCAGGAGAGAGATCAAAGAGAACTCGGATGGGGGCTGGGTAATCTCATCGCCCTCGCGGATTATATGATTGTTAATGAAGGGACACTTGAGGAATTCAAGGAGAACGTGCGAACGCTTTTGAAGGAAATCGATGGAAATGAAGTTCAAGATCATTAGGTTGTGTACAGGCGATGCTTTTTCGGTCGTGCCCCAGGAAATAGTCCGATTCGACCTTGATCGGGTGGCCGAAATTTTTATGAAGAATGGAATAGAGATTGCAAATCCAGGCGTTATGATTATTGCAAGATTGAAAGACGTTGAAATGACAATCTACACGAATGGACGTTTAATGATACGGCCGATTCAAGATAGGGAAAGAGCTGAATCAATTGCAAATGAAATCTATCGCTGCCTCAAAAATGCGAGAATCGAGTAATAATTGTTTATTTAATTGAGCAAGATTCCTTTTTCAACAGCGAGCAGCGTAACGATTCTTTTAAATTCATCTCTTGAAATGCTTCCGACGAACTCATCCCGTGCATCCAATACGATCACGAAATCATTTTGTGGCGACATGACTCTGAGTATTTCTGAGGCATCCATGTAATCCCTTACATAAGGCATTGAGCGATTGACGATTTGAGCAATTGTCACTTTACTCCTCTCATACAAAGGAACGCGAGCGATCGCGCCAGCAGTAATGATACCTAGAAGCACACCGTTCTCAACGACTGGATAAGAAATCCGTCGTTCCAATATCATTTTCTTCAGAGCTTCGTCGACACTCGTTGATGGTTCAAGCCAGTAAATTTGCGAATTCATGATCGCTCGTACCTTGACGCCATCGAGAGCGACCATGAGTTTCGTCATCTGCGCTTCTTCTGATGCACCTGCATAAATAAAAAGTGCGACAAGCACGATGAAAATATCAAGGAAAACGATCCCGATAACGATCATAACGACGGCGATTCCCTTGCCAATCTTAACGGCCATGTCCGTTGCTTTTAGCATTCCAAATCTGGACGCAAGGATTGATCGCAAAATCCTGCCACCATCCATTGGAAAAGCAGGAATAAGATTGAATCCACCAAGCAGCAGATTGTAGAAACCAATTGTACCACACATGATTTTTAGAGCCTGAAGGGGTGTGCTTCCTCGCGAAGGATCATTGAGAAGTAGCGCAATTGGAATGAGAATAAATCCGATAGCAAAACTCGTCGCAGGACCGACAAAGGCCATGATACCTTCAACTTTTGGATTACGAGGCGTGTCCTCCAGTTGCGCAACACCGCCAAACAAAAAAAGGGTGATACTCTCAATGCGATAACCATGCTTCAGCGCGATAAGAGAGTGGCCGATCTCGTGAAGAAGAATCGTCAAGAAGAAGAGGATCGCACAAATAGCGCCGAGCACCAATTTGGCAGGGAAAGAGACATTGAGAGATGAAAAGCCAAGAATGATGCCATTAATTCTCACCCCACTAAATGCGAAAAATGCCGCAAATATGGGAATAATTATGAGAAAAGTGAAGTGAAAGTAGATGGGAATTCCCTTGATTGATCCCATGCGAAGTGATGCGCGCACAGATAGTTATTCATTTATCCGGTCTATTTAATATTCGGTCAAACCTTTTTGGAAATATAGATGTTTGCCAACTGGATGATCGAGCTAAAATGACCTCAAATTGAATTTTCGAAGAAGTTAATTAGGTTTTTATCATATTCATTATGTCTGCATCCCGTTTTAAATTCTATTGTCCCTCCATAGCAATCGTTTTATGCAATTTCATTTGAAAATTTTGTGTGCTCAATGATGGTTTTTAAGGCCATAGGTTGGACATATAAATACCCCATTTTCTCTTCCTCTTTGTAATCAGATTGCAATGCTCCAATGAACCCAGTTGATGATACCATCTCGTCAAGGAATTCCAAAAAATTTGTTGGGTCTCATTAGCAATTCTTTGATCTAATGAGGGCGAGCGGGAATATCCTGCCAATTTCAAGATAAATGCCAATTTGAGACTCTTGAGTCCATATTTTCCAATATATGATAGCATTTTTAAACTACCTAAAAGGAATGTTACTAAAAATATAATAAGTGATCATGAAAAATGATCCTATTGCCTAGAAAAACACTGCAAATCAGACTGATCATTAACAACCTTGCTCGGCCGAACTAATTATGTCCCTGATCTTCCAGCCAAGCGATAATAATTAATTGAATTATCACAAAACCAGCTTTTTAATACAAAAGAAATATATATAACATAAGGAGCCATTATAACAGAAAACCAAGGGGGTCAGATGAACAAATTTTGTGGAGCTGTACTCTTATCTCTCCTGTTGATAATCACAGTTCCACTCAGCTTACAGGCACCTGAACTTCAACATCAATCGAGCATTTTTCAAGCCCCGCAATTTTTTGTCGAAGGCAACGACAATTTTGCATCCATTTTCGATGTATTCTCAACATCGATCCGAACCAGAGTTGATCCAGCATTTATAGATGTGGGGGATTTCAACAACGATAGTTTAAAGGATATTGTCGTCGGGAGCCCAACGAATAGGACGATCGAATTATTCTTTCAAAAAACCGATGGGACTTTTAACATGGCTCCTAGCAAAACGATAAGCCTCAGTTTCGCAATAGCGGGATTGGCCGTTGGCGATCTCGACAATGATAAGACAGATGATATTATAGTAACCTCCACAACAACGCAAAAAGTGTATCTTCTTTATCAGAAGACTGGATTTAACCTCAACTCAAAAGACGCAAGACCAAATCCCTATGGAGTTATTATAGCTGATTTTGATCGAGATGGACACAATGATTTTGCATACGTTAGCTATAATTCTTCGTCGAGTCCTAACTGCACATTTGTAGTTCATTTATGGAGAAATAATTTCTTTCCTGAAAATTATGTGAGATTAGATACCCCCGCTGGTCTCTTCAGAGCAACCCTAATTTCAACGACAGACATTAATCATGATGGATATCCAGATCTCGCGATTGGGGATTCGAATTTCAGTAAAATTGCGATTTACAAGGGTGAGGTGGTTAGCGGTGTACTTTCTTGGTCGCTAGTTCAGGTGATCGGTTCATATTCTTTGAAAAACCCGATTGAGATGCAGTTCGTACAACTCGATTTAATCGATTCTGATGAGCTTGTTGTACTTTCAAAAGGAAATAACAAGACTATTGTCTATAAGTATGATGAGACGAGCGGGCAATATAATGAATATATTACGAAGGAAGGTCTGATCGATCCAGCAACAAACACGATGTTGGATACAAATGGTGATTTGATTCCAGACCTAGTCACTATTTCCAAAAAAACCGGTCATGTAGAGATTTTCCTTACAAGACTCAATTTTCCGTATGGAAACCGAAACTTTACCTTTCCTTCAAATGCGTACCCGATCAGAGCGATTACAGGAGATATTAATAATGATGGTCTTGCAGATCTTATAATCTCGGCAAATGCTACTTCATACAATGGATCGGTTACCATATACTATGGGTTGAGATCGGGTTTTCTCAGTAATGCGAACGAAAACGTCTTCTTTGATGCAGATAGTTTCCCAACATCTTTCGTTCAGGGAGATTTTGATGGAGATGGAATTGTCGAAATAGGCGCCCTATGCATCGATAACAAACTCAAATTCGTAAAAATCGGTACCAGTGAAAGGAAAACAAAAATTACTGGTCTTTCACCCTTTGACATAAAATCATCAGATTTAACGAATGATACCCTACCAGATATCGTTATTTCGAACTCAGGAAGTAATAATATCACGCTTTATTTTGGAGGAAACGACTTCTTTCAAAACGAAGAAATCTCTCTCTCATTGCAGTTAAGCAGCCCATTCAGCGATCCAAAGGGAATATCTATTGATGATATGGATGGAGATGGTGCTCAGGATATTGTCATCGCATGCAGAGGAGGAATTGTGATCTTCTTCAATCTCGGTCAGTATCCGTATTTTGATTCGTCACATTCTCTCAATTTTTCTGTATACAATAGCGATTTTACTTATGTGGTTACTGGCAATTTCAACGTAGGATATGAAACTATAATGGGATGGGGCGCAACGAAGGACATCGCAGCTTACAATTCAAGTTCTAATAAATTGGAAATATACTTTCAAGACAACATATCCCATTCTTTTTCAGTTGCCTGGAAGGCAGAGCTTCTTCCTGACACTTCTTCGGCCTGTGTTTGGTTAGGTTCTGGGAAAATTGATAACGATGAATTGTATGATCTCGTTGTACCACTGGCCAATGGGAAATTAGTAACATACATTCAGAAAACAGGTTTGCAGAACGGATTTTCAGATGGTTCTCCTTCGAGAATTTCATATAATGTTGAAAATGGAATATTTAGGGCATCAATTGGTGACCTTGACGATGACGGGAAAGATGAAATAGCTATCACGGCTAGACGGATCGGGATGGTGACAATTATCAAATTAAATGGATCTTCTTATGCTAATCTTATTTCTTTTTCGTCTGGCGCTGGATTAGGGGATTTATTAGTCGCAGATTTGAATAAAGATCTTAGAGAAGATTTACTCATTTCATCACCCTTATCTTCCTCCGTCTCAATCAATTATCAAAATAATCTACCACCGCGCGCTCTTGCGGTTTGTATAACTCCCCCTCCGCTCAAAGAGGGCAATGTAGTGAGATTTGATGGACGTAATTCAACAGACTCCTATTCCGATCTTGCTTTCCTCAATTACAGTTGGTCTTTTGGCGATGGCCAGTTTGCTTATGGTGGTTTGGTCACTCATATTTTTGAAAATAACGGAAGCTACCAAGTCTCATTGAGAGTCACCGATCGTGGAGGACTAATGAATCAATACAATCTTTCGGTAGTGATTCTGGACTTGGCTCCAAGCGCTTCATTCACAATCAACCCGCAGACAGTTTTCGAAGGTTCGCTAGTTGAATTTATCGATAATTCAATATCATTTCCAGATCCCATTGTAACACGACGATGGGAATTCGGCGATGGGACCGTTGATCAGGGAAACAATAGTTCAACCAGCCACATTTACATGAGAAATGGCACCTATTGCGTTAATCTAACCATCACTGATAAAGACGGATCTACCAGTTTGTATTCTCATTATCTGGTAGTACTCGATAATGCTCCAATAGCTGCCTTCGAACTATCAAGCACATCGCCGATGGAGAACACAACAGTCTATTTTATCGATAAATCAACGTCGTACCCTGATACAATTGTCTCATGGTATTGGGATTTTGGTGATCAGTCAACGAGTGATGAAAGAAACCCCACACATATCTATCTTCAAAACGGCACTTATCATGTGAGCCTTACAGTTCGAGATGCTGATGGTAGCACAAATTCGATTTCATTGACTATTGAAGTTATAGACACGGGCCCTTCAGTCTCGTTCTCGTTTAACCCGACATCGCCTAACGAAGGACAACAGATTTCATTTACAGACAAATCGACGGCATTCGACGGCATCGTCTCATGGTCGTGGGATTTTGGCGATGGGTCATCTTCAAGCGACAAGAACCCAATCCACTATTATGCCAACAACGGCACTTACCGCATAAGACTCACTGTTGTCGACGGTGACGGTTCGATCAATTTTTCCGAAATGCAAATCGCAGTCAAAGACACGTCTCCCAGCATTGCTAAAATGACCGCATATTCGAGCAGTGGCCAGATGGTTGAAGATGCGGAAATCACGATTGAAGTCACCGTTATTGCTAACTGGGAGAGTACAAAGAATTTTAGATACTGGTGGGATTTTAATTATTCTGGATCCTTTTCCACCGACAAGATCACACAGAGTAACAAGTCGACAAATTCATTTTCAAAAAAGGGAACTTATGTGATTGCTGTCAGAGTGTGGGATTCCGATTCCTACACGGAGGAATCAATCACGATCGAGATCGCGAACGTAAAACCCTCAGCAAAATTTTCATATCAGTTGGTGCAGAGCGGCGAGATACGCTTCGATGCGAGTCTTACCGAGGATACCCCGAGTGATATGCCCACATTAAAATACCGTTGGAATTTCAACGATGGATCAAATTGGTCATATTGGAATAACAGTCCCATTATTTTCCATCTTTTCGAAAACGATGGAAATTACAGTGTTGTTCTGGAGGTCATAGATGATGATGGTGCAACAAGCCGTTTCACATCGTGGGTTGTCGTCGACAGAGAAGTTCCAATCGTCGGAAACATCATTGTGATCGATTCGATTGTGGGAAAACCGATCATCATCAGAGCGAGTATTAATGACAATGTTGGAATAAGAAATGCTACTTTGTTCTACAAAGTCGGAAATGTAACGTTTTCAACTACGATGCTAAAAACAGAAGGAACTGGCACCGTTTGGGAGGGGCAGATAAAGGCTCTGAATGCGACTACGATCATTACATTCTGGATTGAAGCGATTGACACGAGTGGAAATAAATTTACAACTGGGCAATGGGAGATTGTCGTCACCGAGGGGGCGATTCCGAGTTCACTCTGGATAGCTGGCTTAGGTATTTCGGGGGTCGTGCTCGGAGGGGTTTACGTTTACCTCAGACGATTTTCGACCGTGGTAGATGAAGTTTTCGTGATTTATGAAGATGGTTGTCTCATTGCACACGATACGCGACGTTTGAAGCCTGGAATGGATGATGATGTTCTCAGCAGCATGCTCGTAGCCATTCAAGATTTTGTCAAGACTGCATTTAAGGATGAGAATGCGACAGCACTCAAACGACTCGATTTCGGGGAAAAGAAAATCCTTGTTGAAAAAGGAGAGAAGATTTATTTAGCCGCTGTTCTCCACGGTAAGTACGATGCAAAAATCACCCAAAAGATGTTGAAAATTCTTAACGAGATTCATCGGGATTATGGGAGTATCTTTGCACAATGGGATGGCGATCTCGAAAAGGTGAGAGGGGTACGAGACAAAGCCCATCTTCTTTTTGCAAGAGAATGGAAGGTTCCCGTCGAACTTTTTAGATCGATTAGAAAACGCCTTAGTCTAGACAGATCCATCAAGATTGAATGCCCGATGTGCGGTGAAGAGATTTCATCAAAAATTAGCAAATGCCCCTCGTGTGGGGCCGAGTTAAGTCTTGCTGATATATCTGAACTCGAAGACATAGCGAAAAAAATCAATCAAGAGGAGGAAAAATCGGGTACTGAAAATGAAAATACAAAACAAGATGTAAAACAATTAGACGGTCCACATAAACACGAACACTGAAGTAAATTACAGAGATCGATTAGCCAAAGATAGCTTATTAATTGTGCATTCATTCCCGTCGATCTCGAAGTTGCCTTTTTTTGTTGAATTGTTACACATTTTACGCCTGAGCCATAATTTCATAATAACCACGATGTATTCCATGTCGTGTCTCCGGTGGAAACTTTTGCTCTATTGCTGGCGCTATGCGCTTCTTTATCGATCCTAGCCTATAAGTTCAAATTGCTCAGCGCGAGCGGTAGCATCGCATCGATCGCCGTAGGGCTAATTATTGGCTGGTTCGGATCGATCACCTGGCTCTTTATCCTTATTGTTTTTGTACTCCTTGGTTTTCTTGTTACCAAGTACAAGATAAAGCTCAAAATGGCAAGAGGGTTACAAGAAGGTAAAAGAGGCGAAAGAACTTATCGTAATGTCCTTGCAAACGGATTCGTGCCAGCAATTATTGCATTATGTTCGTACTCTCTGAACATGCAAGACGAGATCATCACAGAAATCGCTTACCTTTCGGCGATCAGCGTCGCAGCGGCCGATACTACGGCAAGCGAGCTCGGTGTATTGAGCCCCCGGACTTATCTCATAACGAATTTCAGTCGAGTGGAACCTGGCACGAATGGAGGGGTCTCTCTGGCGGGAACATTCTGGGCTATTGTTGCGGCAACCTTTGCGTCCGTTATCGGTTGGTTTGCGATCGTACCAGGAATGTCGATTGACGGGATGGTGCTGATACCAATTTTTGCTGGTGTCTTCGGATGTATGATTGATAGTGTCATTGGTGCGACGCTGGAAAACCGCGGATTTGTTTCAAAACTTGGGACCAATGTCATTTCAATGTTTGCTGGTGCGATGATCGGTGTGATTCTCTTCCAAATGATTCAATAAAACCCATAATCAACTCTTGTAAGCATGAGTTGTGATTGTCTGAACTCCGAGCCATTTGCATTGGATATAATGTTGGATAAATCCCAAAAAAACATAATTAATATTGTTAATTAACAGGTAAGGAAGAAGTTGAGATAATAGAATCGATGTGAGTACGAATGATGCAAGTAATTCTTAGACAGGGAAATCTATACATGCTTCAGGGAAGAGATCCTGGCAAGTTGTTCAATCTTTACAATAATACTAGAAATCAAGGCAGAAAGATGCTCTGTATTTCAAGAATTCATCCTGATCAATTAAAAGAGAAATACGGAATTCCACAAGACCAAACCCTTTGGATTTCACAGACGGTGGGATCACGAAATCTCAATCCGCAAAATATGGGAATTTTAACAGAAACCGTCGTTCGATTTCTTTCAACAAATGTCAATTCAATCGTCTTTCTCGAGGGACTAGAGTATCTTATGGCACAGAATGATTTTGCTAAGATATTGAAGTTCATCAACCACGTATACGAAGTGACCGCGATATACAGGGGCATTATGGTCTTCTCGATGGATCCCCGCGTCTTCTCAGCGAGGGAAATGGCTTTTCTCGATAAATGTGCTATTATGATTCATGAAAATGACGAACCTGTTATCAGAATGTCTGATTAGACTCAATGAACATTTCACTCATATTTCGTTTCACCATCATAATCAGAATATCTGGGATGGGTCTAATTAACAAATTATATATAGATGCTTCCTGTTTAAGCGACACAACGCGAATGGTATGACGGCCATAGCGGCGGGGATACACCCGGTCTCATCCGAACCCGGCAGTTAAGCCCGCCCGCGTTCCCTGTTGTACTGTGGTGCGCGAGCCCATGGGAAGCAGGGATCGCTGTCAGCCATTCGCGCACTTTTTGATCATTTTTTGTCATTAATATAAGACATGAAGGATGTTTTAACACTCAGTGCGTTTATCGACTCCTTCGAAGCTTAATCTAAGTAATAAAAGATTTAAGCATCGATGATCGTAAGAGTATCTAGAGTCGGTGCCACTGATGGCTATTTCGTGGGATACGACAGTCATTGCCGTCGGCGTGGCGGTATTGGCAATCGTCGTCTTCTTCGAGCTGAGATATATGAGATCAAGAAGGAAAGACAAGATCGAGATGGTCCTATTGCGCGATGAAGCGTATAACGCTCTGATTACAACTAGCGCTGTTTCAAAAGCTCTGAAGGAAAAGAAAAAGGATACGACGGACGCGGATCGTCTGATTTTTGAAGCGGAGAGAGCTTATCAAAGACGAGATTATTCAGCTTGCAAGGAATTGACCGACAGAGCCAAAGAAGCGCTCAGGCATGCAAAATCGAAGGAACTTGAGGTCTTTGAGGAGATCGCTTCAACGCCTGCGCCGCAAGGGGAAGAACCTGTTGTTCCTTTCCAAGAGGTTAAGAAACTCCCTGCGAATTACATCGAATCCAAGTTCATGATCGAGAGTGCAAGAATGGGGATTGAAGCAGCGGATCAGAAGGGCATGGATACAAAGACCGCAAGGGCTTATCTAGAGAGTGCTCAGAAATATTTTGCGAATACCGAATACACAGAAGCGCTCAAATACGCGTACAAGGCAAAACGATGTGCAGAGGGGCAAGTGGTCGAACGGCTAGCGACAGCCGAGAAAAATAGCGCTGAGGAAGAATTGAAGGTGCAATCTCTCGAAGAGGAAAAATGTCCACAATGTGGGGCATCAATTAGATCGGAAGATAATTTTTGCGGGAAGTGTGGTGCAAAAATCATTCGAATTCCAAAATGTCCCTCTTGTTCCGCTGAGGTCGATCCTTCTGATAACTTCTGTAGACGATGCGGGACAAAGTTGAAGGGATCTTAGTTAATTTACAATTCCAACGGTCAGTAGCGATTTCATACCCAAAAAAAAAGAAAAATCAGTCTTAAATAACATTGACTGCGGATTTCGAGATGCTTGTAAATCAATTGGTGACATTCCCGAGCTTCGTAAGAGGTCTGACGACATCGAATTCAAGTGTCGTCTTCTGAGAATCTTTTTATATGCACCTTCTGATGCTTTAGCCGGTTGAATGATCCTTGTAAAATTAGGTGGCAGTGTCATCACGGAAAAAAATCAGCTGAGGAGTTTTCGCAAAGAAAACGTCGAGAGATTAGTCGAAGAGATAAAAAATGCAGGTAAGAAGATCATTCTTGTTCATGGTGCTGGATCTTTCGGCCACTTGCTTGCAAGTGAATATCATCTCCAAAAGGGTTTTATTTCACGCGACCAGATACCTGGTCTCGCGAAGGTCATGCTCGATGTGAGGGAACTTAACTTGAATGTCATGAAGATCCTTGAGGAGAAGGGTATCGCTGCTGTCTCTATACCTCCGAGCACTTCAACGAGATTGAATTCGGGCGAAATTGTCCATATTGATTACGACTTGTTTGAACGATTCATCGAACTTGATACAATGCCGGTAACATTCGGTGATGTCTGCCTCGACAAAAAATTGAAATTCGGAATTTGCTCCGGCGATCAGCTCATGGAAAAACTTGCGATTCATTTCAACGTAGAAAGGGCGATTTTTTGCACGGACGTCGATGGCATCTTCTCATCCGATCCAACATCGAATCCTGATGCCAGATTAATCGAGGAAGTCGATCGATCAATTCTCGATCACATACCAAGGAATTCTAGATATACCGATGTGACAGGGAGCATGTTCGGAAAGATTGAACGGATGATACGAATCGCCTCAAGGGATTGCGAATGCCTCGTAATCAATGGTAACGTTCCCGGGAGGCTTGAGGCTGCGCTCAAGGGAGATTCGGTAAAAGGAACAAGAGTAATTGGTGAATGAGTCGATGACGCGTATTGAAAAAAGAAAGGCTGACCATGTCGAGGTCTCAATTGAAAAGGATGTCGGTTCTCATTACAACTATTGGGACGATGTGAAACTTGTGCACAATGCTTTACCAGAAGTAGACCTCGAGGAAATCGATACTTCAACGACACTTTTCGGCCGCAAACTCTCATTTCCTCTCATCGTTACGGCAATCACTGGTGGATACGGAAAGGCGGCGAAAATTAACGAAAATATTGCCAAAGCTTGTGAGGAACTCCAGATTGGAATGGGAGTTGGAAGCCAGCGTGCGGCACTTGAAAATGGTGATGAAAGTAGTTATTCTGTGATCAAAGACTTCGATATCCCATTGAAGATTGGAAATATTGGAGCACCGCAATTGATAAGGCAGCGAAACAAAGAGGCATTTGATCTCTCTTCGATCCAGAAAGCTTTTGAAATGATCGATGCCGATTTGCTGAGCGTCCATCTCAACTTTTTGCAGGAAGTTGTGCAGCCTGAAGGGGACACGAGAGCAAGGGGATGTTGGGAAGCGCTTAGGGTAATTGCCAAGGAGTTTCCAGTAATGGTAAAGGAGACAGGCGCTGGTATTTCGAGGGAAGTCGCTGAAAGATTGAAAGGGACTGGAATTAAGGGAATCGATGTCTCTGGCGCCGGTGGGACAAGTTTTTCCGCCGTCGAAAAGTATAGATCGGAGAGGATTGGCGATGAAAGAGGCGTAGCCTTAGGAGAGACTTACCGCGATTGGGGGATCCCTGCACCTGCTTCTGTCATATTAGCAAACGTTGGTCTTCCCCTGATTGCGAGTGGGGGTGTTATGAACGGCCTCCACATCGCCAAGGGTATTATATTGGGTGCTCAATGCGCTGGTGTAGCGAGATCGATTCTTGCCGCTGCGATGGATTCAGCAGAATCGGTTGTCAAGAAATTGAAGATCATGCAATTGGAATTCAGAACTGCGATGTTTTTGACTGGCTGTACCAGAGTTTCAGATCTTCAAAAAAAGGAGTTCATAATCACTGGACTGACAAAGGATTGGCTTGAACAGAGCAAAAGGAGGATTTTATGAGTATTCTAATGGAAATGAAGGAGATCATCGAACGGGTTGATAGGAATTTGATGTCATATCTTGAAGAGGGAAAACCAGAGAAACTGATGAGAGCTGTACGCCATTATCCCGAGGCCGGGGGAAAGAGGCTGAGGCCGCTAGTTGCATATCTCGTCGCCGAAGCAGTTGGTCGTGGTGGGGAAAGATCCATTCCCTTTGGATGCGCGCTTGAAATCATTCATAATTTTACGTTGATCCACGATGACATTATCGACCAGGACCCCATGAGAAGGGGGAGACCAGCAGTTCACGTCCTCTTTGACATTCCAACAGCGATTATCGCTGGAGATGCGATGTTCGCGCGTGGATTTGAGGTAATTGGCAAGACTGAGACAACGCCAGAACGATTGAATCGATTGTACGCAATTACTTCTAGGACAGTTTGGTTGATTGCTGAAGGGCAGCAGATGGACTTCGATTTCGAAACGAGGAATGATGTGACACCACAAGAATATTTAGAAATGGTTGAAAAGAAAACTGCAGTTTTATTCGCTTGTGCAGCAGAAGGCGGTGCGATTATCGCCAATGGATCGGAAATCCAGATAGAGGAGATGAGAGAGTACGGGAGGATGCTTGGCATCGCCTTTCAGATTTGGGATGATGTTCTCGGAATCACAGGAGAAGAACAGAAACTCGGAAAGCCAGTCGGATCAGACATCAGGAACGGCAAGCGGACACTTATCATTCTCCATGCATTGAAAGAACTCGACAATAGAAAAGATGAAGCAGGGAAGGAATTACTTGTCTCCACGCTGGGCAACGAAAAAGCAAACGATGAGGAAATCCGCGAGGTTCTTGATATGCTTCGCGATCTCGGCAGTATTGATTATGTGAAGGAGACCGCACTTTCTTTCGTAGAAAAGGCGAAGGCAAATCTTGAATGTCTCGATGATAGCAAAGAAAAGGAAATGCTATCAGCACTCGTCGATTTTGCCGTCGGCAGAAAGAGATGAGGTCTTGCAAGGACCAGAATGAGAAAGATTCAGCATGAGATTCCCTGATCTGTTAAAGTGAATTCTGCGGTCCGACCTTCAGGAAGATGTCTATGTTTAACGAGGACTGCTCTCCTTCTCCCAGGTGACAGTTTCTCTAGACGTATAATGACCTTTGCGTTATGATGTAGCGCATGGCCGCCCAGAGCTTCGTACGTGCCTTTTTCCACGTCCGTGTAAACCTGGGATGTCAGTAATACGGGAATGTTCATTTTCCTTGCAACGCTAAGCAGTTTGACGGTCTGATTCGCAATTGATCTCCTCTCTGATCTCTCCTCTTGTCTGCTCGTCAAGCGGTAATACATCGTTGCAGAATCAAGGACGATCAGCCCGATGTCAGGATTTCCCTCAGCCATCTTGACTGCTTTGTCCACCATTTTCTCCTGTTCATCAAAACTGTGAACCTCACTGAACAAGATGTTCTTCACGACCAAATCGAAATCAGCACCAGCGATTTGACGCAACCGATCGAGAGAGATGCCTTCTGTATCAATGTATGCGACTTTCTTTCCGCACTTGACAATATTGCATGAGAGGAGAAGGCAAAGGCTTGTCTTGCCTGTACCGGCTTCACCATAAATGAGGGTCAAACAGCCAGTCTCGATTCCTCCGTCGAGCATCGAGTCCAGCGCGGCACATCCGAACGAGATTCTATCCACAAGTGGAAAAGGCGAT
>JANHAK010000186.1 GCA_024464195.1 Methanomassiliicoccales archaeon
GAGTGTCAGCAAAAAAACAAAATCTTCAAATGCGCTAATCGCATGTTTAAGCTCAGCGTGCATGTATATCCACATACCTGGCGAAGCCTCGTACTTTTTCTCTCCGAGGGTGATGATCGCCTTTCCCTTCAAGACATGAATCGAAGCGGGCATACTCGCCGTGTGTTCGGAGAGACTCTGCCCCTTTGCCATGCAAAAGAGAACCATTTTCAAATCTTTCGTGTCAAGAAATGTCTTGCTCACAATACCGTCCTTGGCAAATTCGATCATTGTTTCAAGATTTGTGACAAATGCATTCTCGATTCTCTCATTCATTTTGATCGTTTTTCATAAGCGAAACATTGCTGTTAATCTTTTCGCAGTATCAGTTCGGGCTTCCACAGAAAACATTTATTTTGAGGTCACCGCGTTACGGTGTCATCCTCGGAGGCGATCATTATGGATTCACTTCTTGTCCTACTCATATACTCAATTGCAATCGTTGTTGCCGCACTCATCGGCGCGATTCTGCCCCTCATCAGAAATTGGAGTTCTCTGCAACTTCATCTCTTCACAGCTCTCAGTGCTGGCGTGTTCATTGGAGCGGCATTCTTGCACATGATTCCAGACGCGATGGAAATGACAAGCACGCATAGCGCGCTTCTCTTCGTTCTGATCGGTTTCATCTTCATTCTCTTCGCTGAGCGGGTTATCATGCACAGCCATGCGAAGGAATGCGTCGAGATGTGTGAACACGATCACATGCTCACGGGATTCACTGCCTTTTTTGGCCTTATGATTCATTCTATTATCGCTGGCATTGGCCTGGGCGTTGCAGTTCTCGTCGAACCAACTTTAGGTGTTATCGTTTTTGCTGCGATTATGGCCCACGAGAGCATTGAACTCTTTTCTTTATCAACAGTCTTTAAGCTCGCTCGATTCGAAAACAAGAAGATCTTCGCATTTGTGATTCCTTTATCGTTGATGAAACCGGCGGGTGCCTGGATTGCAATTCTTGCATTTGAGATCGTAGCAAAAATCGAGCTCGGCATCCCCCTCGCGCTTGCAGCCGGTACATTTCTTTACGTGGGCATTTGCGATTTGCTCCCAGAGGCTTTTCACGAAGAGAAAAAACGGTATTCGGGGTTTATTCTCGTGCTCACCGGCATCGCTATTATGTACGCGATCGGACTCTTCATTTGAACTTCGTCTTGATCAATTTTGACGAAGATTCTTAAGTCAAAATCTCCCGCTTCAGATGTGATCCTTGAGTTCTTTAATGTCGACGCTCAATTGAACAACGTCCCCTACGACATTCACAATATCGGTTTTCAAAGTGATTCTCGGGGCCTTTAGAACAGATTTCTTGATCTTGAGATCTTCGATGACTTCCTTGAAGACCTCAACAACCAGCGTCAGCACCGTCCACGTTTTCGTATCAACATTCGCGCCTACCAGTGTTCCGATCTTTTTCCCATCCTTCGTGATCACGTCCTTTCTTTCTGTTACATTCAATTCAAGAACCATGTTATCCCCTTGAATGATTCAATTAGAATCAAATCACTTAATCATTTCGAATTTCTATCGACTCGCTCATTCCCTTACAAGTCTGAAGAGAATGTCCCTATCTCCTTTATCAAATGTGCCAATGATGAGTCCAATGGTGATGTAAAAGATTGTACCTGCAACAATCGTGAGAATGACATTGAGATAACTTTTCACGATGAGCAGGAAAATCGCAAGCGCGATCGATGTGACGACCGTCTTCAATGCGATATCTTTATAATCAACGGAAAAGAGGCGTGATGTCATGAAGCGCAAGCTCATGAACCCCATGACGACATTTGCCAAGAGGAAGGCTGCAGCACCGCCTGCTGGCCCATAGAACGGGATCAGGATTCCGCAGAGTCCTATATTGACGACCGTACCAGCGGCAGCGGAATAAGCGTTGAGACGCATCAGATTCGCAGAGGCGAGGACATTCGCGATGTTCCCGCAGAAATACTTGACTGCCACGACGAGAATAAGGATCTGAAATGGGAGGATCGCGGGTGCGAAATTCTCACCGTAGAGGAGTGTGACAATATCTCCCCCGACAATGAAGCCACCGACCGTCATCGGAAGGCCGAAGAAAAATAAGAACTTCATCGCCTTTTGCTGAATCATCTTGAGCTTTTCAATCGATTGCTCGTAAGTCTGGGAAGTCAGCGGCATGATTGCGCCAAGGAAGAAGGTATGGAGAAGGCTAAGAGGGATTGCCAGGTTATACGCGACGCCGTAATAAGCTGCGGCGATATTTCCCCCCCATATTTGTACGAGGACAGTGTTAACTGTATAGAGCAATGTAAGTAGAATGCTCGAAGTCGCGAAGTGTGTCGCGCGCTTGAACTGTGCTATCGCATCACCGATCGAGAACTCCCATATCGGCTTTGTGATCGACTTTGAGAAGATCAGATACGCAATCGAGAAGCTGAGAATGCTGCCTGCAAAGATGACGACAATGATTTCTGTTAGACCAAATCCCGAAAAAAGCATGGCAATAACGATAGTCACAGTGAAGGAACGCTCGATGATTTGAACGAGAAGATTCAGATGCATCCGCTCAAAGGCATTGAACATGCCAAAGAAGACGGCGGTTAGGTTTCCGAAGAAACTCGTCATCGCGACGATCATGATGACGAACGCGGTGTCTTTTGGATAAGAGGCAATCAAGACCGCCGCGAGTGAAATGAGTAGGCAGATGAAGCCGAGTAAAGACCTGAGCAGTAGCGTTGTTGGCATGTAACGAGGTGCAATTGACCGATTCTTTGAGACCTCGACTATCAAAAGACCGTTGAGCCCGAAATCAGCAATTACGAAGATCAATCCAGTTATCGCAAAAGCAAAGACGTATGTACCGTATTTTTCCTCGCCGAGAAATCGTGCAAGGAAGATTGAAAGAATCAAGGTGATGATCTGGCTGAATACATAAGCAGCGGCCAGGGAAAGCGTGTTTCTTGCGATTCTCTTAACAACATTCATCTGACCATCTTTTTCTCGAGATCGCCCTCTAG
>JANHAK010000187.1 GCA_024464195.1 Methanomassiliicoccales archaeon
GCAAGAATCGTTGATCAAACAAGGGAACTTGCTCTTGCGATCAATCCAATCGGTGTGGAGGCTAAATTTGAAAAACCACCATCTGGTAAAATTGTGTTGGATGATGAGGTTCAACCATTCGGACCATCTGGAAAGCTAAAGAAACTCACCATCGAAAATCCGAAATTCGATCAAAAGATCGAAAAGGCATTCTATGATACGGACTTGCGCGCCGTGGAGGCGGTAGTCGCTCTGTATCAGAAAGGGGTCATGATATCTCGAATACAAAAGGCGTTTAGCGTCGGGGCTTTTGGAATTGGAGGGAATAGAAAGTTTGTTCCAACAAGATGGAGCATTACTGCTGTCGATGACTTAATAGGAAGAGCTCTTCTCGAAAAAACAAGAACTTATCCATTGATTAATGAATTTAGAATATATGATTGGGAACAGCTCGACAATCGTTGGATCGTGCTGCTGCTTCCTACCGCTTGGAGATACGAATTAATTGAAGCATGGTATCCAAATACCGCTTGGAATCCCTCTGGAAAGCAGATTGAACTAATTAGTGATCATGAATTCTATAATGGGAGGAAAGAATACGCAAAGATCGGGGGTTGCTATTATGCAGCACGTCTTGCTGTCAATGAATTACTCGAAAAAGAAAGAAGGCAAGCTGGAGCTGTAATCTTTAGAGAGGCCCATCCAGGTTACATCATGCCTGTCGGTGTTTGGAATGTAAGAGAAAACGTTAGAATGGCTTTGAAGCAGCAGCCCTTTAGATTTAGCACCCTTAATGATTCTCTTAAATATATTGCTTCACGAATGGACATTCCGATCAGCGTCTGGATAAGACATAGCGCGATTCTTAGAGACATGCTACTTCAGCGGAGAATTGAAGAATATGTATGACCTTTATTCGTTTGAAAATGGAAAACTGAATCGCGATGTCAAATCTCTTATCATAAAAGAGAGAGTATGCAAATCATCCCTTGTTCCATCGAAACTCCCTGGCTTGAATTATGCGCTAAATCCCTACAGAGGATGTGAGCACGGTTGCCTTTATTGTTACGGACCATCTGTGCTTAAAACTAGAAGGGAATCATGGTCAACTGAGATTGAAGTCAAAATCAATTTACCAGAAATTTTGAAGCGAGAAGTTATCAATAAAACTGGCGTTGTCGGAATTGGAACAGTGACCGATCCATATCAACCCATTGAACGCAAATACTGTATTACAAGAAGAAGTCTCGAGATCATCTCACGTTCGAATTTGAGAGCGAGTATACTCACCAAATCGGATCTTATTATAAGAGACGCAGATTTTATTGCCAGGATGAACGACGCCGAGGTGGGGATCACGATCACAACACTCAATGATGATTTTGCGGGTCAATTCGAACCGCATGCTCCTCCCCCAACCAAAAGAATTGAGACATTGAAAAAACTTTCAGATCTGGGTATTAATACTTATGCGATGATAGGACCGATATTACCTATCGTCACAGAAGACCAGTTGGAGACTCTCATCTTGGAGATTGCGTCGACAGGCATTAAACGCGTTATGATTGATAAATTACGGTTGAGGCCCGATATGACGAAAACACTCATTTCATGTGAAGTAATGAATGACCCTCGTTTTCGAGAGGAATTCTTTAACAAGATGCGTTCAGATTCCTTCTATCAAAGAATTCAATGGGAGATTTTCAAATTGTGCAAGAAATATCAAATGATTCTTGAAAAAGCGTTCTGAGACAAGTATAATTCATCCATGGCATCGTGAGTTGAAAAGGCAATAACTCAAGATCAACTACGATACATGCTAAATCAACTGCTCTGCGTTAAGTCTAAAGTCCATAAACTCTGATAATATAATCCCAGAAAATCATCTTCCAATGCAATACTTCATATAGAAGTACCAAAATACCGCCGCACAGGAGGCTACATAATGGCATATTCTATGGGACAGGGTCAGCCGATCATCGTACTTAGGGAAGGTACGGAAAGAAGTCGGAACCGTGAAGCACAGTCAAATAATATTGCTGCTGCACGCGCCGTTGCCGATTCAGTTCGGTCGACCCTTGGGCCGAAAGGCATGGATAAAATGCTCGTCGACTCGATGGGAGATATTGTCGTCACCAACGATGGTGTGACGATTTTGAAAGAAATGGATGTCCAACATCCGGCTGCGAAAATGGTCGTTGAGGTTGCGAAGACGCAAGATTCAGAGTGTGGGGATGGCACAACAACCTCAGTCATCCTCGCCGGTGAATTGTTAAAAAAGGCAGAAGCCCTCCTCGATCAGAAAGTTCATCCGACTATCCTCGTCAACGGATATAGGATGGCTGCCGTAGAGGCTGTAAAGACGCTTGAGAAGATCGCGATCGACGTAAAAGCTGATAATGAAGATCTACTCAAGAAGATTGCAAGCACGGCGATGATGGGAAAGAGTGTTGGTGGTCAAAAGGAGAAACTCGCTCAATTGGCTGTTCAAGCCGTCAAATCAGTTGCTGAGAATCGCGATGGAAAGACCGTTGTCGATATCGATAACATCAAAATTGCTAAAAAAGTCGGTGGCTCAATTGCCGACACCGAATTGATTAAAGGAATTGTCATTGACAAGGAACGCGTTCATCCCCGGATGCCAAAATCCGTTAGGAATCCAAAGATAGCATTGCTAAGCGCCGCTCTCGAGATTAAGAAGACTGAGGTCGAAGCAAAAATCCAGATCAGTGATCCAGCATCGATGCAAAAATTCCTTGATGAAGAAGAGACAACACTGAAGAAAATGGTCGAAAAAATCAAAGCGTCCGGTGCGAACGTCGTTTTTTGTCAGAAAGGAATCGACGATCTTGTTCAACACTATCTTGCTAAAGCGGAAATCTACGCAGTTCGAAGAGTCAAAGAGTCTGATATGGACAAGCTTTCAAAGGCAACCGGAGGTAATATCGTTGGCAACCTCGATCAACTAGAGGTCTCCGATCTTGGAACAGCTGAGCTTGTCGAACAGAGAAAGGTCGGCGAAGAGGATATGACTTTCATTACTGGCTGTAA
>JANHAK010000188.1 GCA_024464195.1 Methanomassiliicoccales archaeon
ACGAAATCCATATCATGACTGACGATTAGGAAAGTCTCGCCAAGTTCCTTTCTTGCGCTGAGAACCGATTTGGCAACAGAAATCTTTGTAATTGGATCCATCGTTCCCGTCGGTTCATCGAGAATCACGATTCTCGGCTCTCTGATCAGTACCTGAGCGAGTGCAATCCTTTGTTTCTCTCCAACACTCAACGATTCAGGGTACGATCTAAGAAGCCGTTCAATTTCCTTCTGATTAAAACCGACACCAGCTAACACTTGAATAGCTTTCATCTTTGCTAATTCCGCCGGCATCTTCATTCCGATACAGACCGTGAGATTTTGTAGTACTGTGTTAAAGGGATAGAGACAGTATTCCTGATGAAGGACGCCAATATAAGGAGTTGCACGACCTTTACCCATCGGCCCGCCTTCTGACATGTCAACCCAGTCGTCACCTATTCTAATTAAAACCTTCCCTTCCGTTGCGGGTGTAATGCCCGCGATCATTCTTGATAATGTTGTTTTTCCAGCTCCGCTCAAACCGACAAGACCGAAAATCTCCTTCTCACCTACCTCAAATGATACGCCATCAACAGCCTTGACGACGCCTCTTACTATAGAGTAGAAGTACTTCTTGGCATTTTCAACTCTGATAATCGGTTGACCGATGGGAACGATCTCCGTTTCCCTCGGGCCATAGCCAATCATGAAATCTCTTGTGACTTCTTCTGGAGAGCCACGTTTTACCATTTCTCCTGCTTCAAGCCAGATCGCCCTATCAGAAAGACGATTGATTGCTTTGGGCCAGTGAGATGTTACGACCATCGTCATGCCATTCGACCTGACTGCATTGATCAACGTATTGTGAACGATCTCAGCTGTCTGAGGATCGAGCGTGCCCGTCGGCTCATCAGCAAGGAGCAATATTGGATCTTTTGCTAATTGCCTCGCAAGCACGCATCTCTGCTTTTCCCCTCCCGATAGATCTCTTGCAATGTGAGTTACACGATGTGAAAGATTGACCATTTTCAGCAGCTCGATTGCTCTTTCGACCTTTTCCTTTTCACTGTAGCGATTTCCGAGAGCTTCAAAAATATTCTCAACAACGGTCAAATCACCGTAAAGGGCAAAGGTTCTCTGAAGCATAATCGCGATTCGTTCCCTGATCGCAACTCTTAGAGGGTCTCTTTCAGAAAGGTTCCAAAAATCAACATCCCTGATCTTCATCTCAGTTCCGCAAACTTTGCATTTGAGTTGTGGAATTGGACGATCGATCCATCCGCATTCTGGACACACACTAACTCGGTAAATGACCTTTCCTGCGTCGGGTCTATAATCGGGATTCCCTCTCAGCATGTTTATGAAGACCGATTTGCCAGAACCACTCCTTCCGATAAGCCCAAGTACTTCTCCAACATTGATGACAGCACTGATATCCCGCAAAACCGTCGTGCCGTTGAAAATCTTCGAAACATTATCGACGATTATCAAGGGATTTGATTGTTCCGACATATCGGAAGGGTTACCAACATATGCATATAAATGCTTTGCCAGATATGTTACGATTGTTAGTTATGAATTAATTATTTTTCTTGCCCAATAAGAAAATTTAATAGGATGGATGTATTATCCATCCCAGATGCCCACAACGCTTTATTCATATAGCAATGGAGGTCCGACACCCAAATTTTCACCATATCATGTCTGGAAAGCCTATTGGTTGATAAGAAATAACGGACCGATCGGCAGAAAAGCATTATCGCGTGCGTTGAGGCTTGGAGAGGGCAGCACAAGAACCATTCTCGAAAAAATGGTGAAAGAAGGTTGTGCAGAAAACACGAACAGGGGCGTAATACTTACTGAAAAAGGAAAGAAAAAATTTGACAATTGTGGAATCGTTGCTAAAGAAGTCGATATTAAAGATATCGCAATAGGCAAATACCATTGTGGGGTTCTTGCGAAAGGACGTGCACATCTGATCAATTTAGGATGTGAGCAAAGAGATGAGGCGGTCAGAGCTGGAGCAATGGGAGCGACGACACTTGTATGCAAGAACGGAAAGATTGTTTTTCCAGATGATGAAAAATATCCGTCAAAGGAAGTCGAAGATGCGTTGCGAAGCCTCTTTTTTGTAGAAGACGGTGACGCAATTATCATCGGAACTGCTTCTTCTTACGAAGCAGCAGAGCGTGGTGCAGTGAGTGCAGCGCTCGCACTCGATGATCAAAGAAATCCATGCTGGCAAGACAGTGGGACATTTATCTCTCAAGACTCGGAGGCAGAGGATCTCAAATGTATTGCACTTGCGATCCATGAACTTGTAGGGCGACTTCCACTCACGATGAGAAGCAAAAATCATTATGGCGTACGGTGTGAAGACGGAGAGGTCATTGATACTAATTACACAGGACCGGTGCTGGAAGAAGCACTGAAGAAGAATCAAATTGTCAGAAAAATCTCTCCAAGCGGCCCTTATCGGGGTGTTCCGATCGTCGCTGTCCCGATTCTGAAAAAAAGAGAGGCTGTTGCAGTAATCGGCGTCGTCGATATAACAAAGGGAGCAGTTTTCGAAATCCTCAACAGAATGAGAAAGGAACAACTTTGAGTGAAGAATTCGATGAATGATGAAAGAAAAGAGAATTGTAAATCAGATGATCAATACATATCGACTGACTCAAAGATTTCGAGATGATGTGAAATGATTTACGATCAAGAGAACGAAGAAATCGTCGTCGATGTTGATCCTGGTGTTTGCCGACTCAACACTGAAATACGTGCTCGTGCAAGGGATGAAAAAATCATCATCACCATCAAAAGCGATTGTCCAGCGGTTGAGGATTTAGGAAAATGTATTAAGGAAATCGATCCTGTGGCCGCACTCGCTATGCCGTATTCGAAGAATCCAATTTATCAAAAAGCTGGTAATATTCTAAAGCATAGCTCCTGTCCCATTCCAATGGCAATTCTCAAATGCATTGAGGTGGCGGCCGGACTCGCGCTGAGAAGGGATGT
>JANHAK010000189.1 GCA_024464195.1 Methanomassiliicoccales archaeon
ATTTGGGGTGTAAAATATTTATTCTTAAACGCATACAGAGCCACATGAATCTCGAAGCCTTGATATCAGACATCAGAAAACACCCTGGCATTACGAGGAAACGTACGATCTCCGACGTTCTTCATTTTTTCCCAAAAATCGATCAAAAAAACATCCTGGCTTCATGGGGAGAGGATGCTGCCGTCATCGAATTTGGCGACTCTGTTCTTCTGCTCGCCGCTGATGGAATTATGGAACCGCTGATGAAGACGAATCCCTACTTCGCGGGCTATTACTCAGTTCTTGTCAACATTCATGACATTCTTGCAATGGGAGGAGTTCCACTCGCTATGGTCGATGTGATTTCGATGAAAGAGGAAAAAATCTGTGCACAGGTAATGAGAGGCGTGGAAGCAGCCGTAAGAAAATTTGGAGTTCCTATGGTCGGTGGCCACACCCACCCAGATTGTGAATATCATGCTATCGATGTCGCAATTCTTGGTGTTGCTGGAAAGAATGAAGTCATTTATAGTCACACAGCGGAAAGCGGTGATGATATTATTTTCGCAATGGACACAGACGGTTATTTTCCAGAGAAGCTACCTTATGCATGGGATACCACTTCAAGAAAAAGTGAAGAATTTGTAAGACGGCAGATGCGCATCATGAATGAAATTGGGAAAAGAGGTCTTGTCAATTCTGGAAAAGATATGAGCAACCCAGGGTCGCTGGGAACGCTTGGTATGCTGCTCGAAACCAGCGGAAAAGGGGGTATCGTCGATATCGATTTGATACCAAGACCTGAAAATGAGGATCTAACACAATGGCTCAAGGCCTATCAGGGCTTCGGATTTGTACTGACAGCGAATCCCAAGAATTCTGAGGAAATTATCAACTTGTTTAAGAGTGTAAGAGTAGACGCAGCAGTCGTGGGGAATGTACAACCAGGAAGTAAACTTATTCTGAAACAGGGGAATAATACAGGCGTCCTTTTCGATTTCGATAAAGATGTAATTGCAGGATGCAAAGGACCTTTCGTAACGGAAAGAGTGCGCAAAAAATCCGAAAACGTGTGCTAGGCCGCAGGGGTTGCCGCCTGGTTCGATGAGGATTATCCAGACACCTTCTCGGCCCCGTTTCCCCCCGAGCGTCGGGAGTTCATGGTTAAGCTGCTCCCGTCAGGGCCTGACTCGTTCCCCATGATCAGAGCAAAGGACGCAGCCCTCCAGCTGCATCACAATGCTGCCACCGACCCCGGGGAACAAGACCTCATTGTTGGTGTAAGGGTCCTCATCGTTCCAGTTACGACGTCCCCTGCTGTCACCCCCGCATATCGACGATTTCGGTGTATAAGGGCACGCCGAACGCCCCGGTCAAGCCTAGCGAATTTCCATTAAATCATTTCAATATTTATATCTATTTGAGAGTCAATGTGACACAACCGCGTATTAAAGAGAAGCATTCACTGAGAGATTCATTTTATAAAAATTTGAAAAAATAGCAATCTTTATTTCTCTTTTAAGGTTATTTCACCTACAAGGGGGTGATTATAACGAAAGGTGAAGAAACCGCAATTGTGTTTATCGAGTTTCAAAACGACTTTTGCAAGCCTGGTGGTGGCTTGTACGAGGCCGTCAAGGAACAGCTCAAGAAGCAGAGAACCATCGAGAATGCAGCCGACTGCATCAAGAAAGCTCGTGGTAAGTGTTTGACAATACTGTGCCCGATACTCTTTGAACAAGACTACCGTGATGCTGGATGCGCCGGCGTTCTTGGACCAATTCATCAAAATGCCGCAAAAGCAAAAGCATTTAGAAAGGGCACGTGGGGCGGAGAAATTATTGACGAGTTAAAGCCAACGGATGAGGATATCGTCATCGAAGGAAAGAGAACGCTTGATGCGTTCCATTCGAGCAACATTGACTTTGTTCTCCGAGTAAACGGCATAAAGAATGTTGCCTTTGCCGGGTTCTTGACAAACGTCTGTGTGGAAGGCACTGCAAGATCTGCCTACGATAAGGGATACAAAGTATTCCTTCTGAAGGACTGCACATGCGCGATGTCTGAAGAAGAGCAGAAGTACGTCGAGACAAAATTCTTCCCGCTTATTGGAGAGGTCCTCACTCACGACGAGTTCTTGAAGAGACTTGAGTAAATTCTTGTTGTTGGAATTTTTTTTCATCTTTTTTTTATTTTCCGTTTCTGATCACAAATGACGCTCATTAATGACTCCATACCTTCAAGCAAGAGTTAGTTTGTTCAATAGATTCGAGGTGTTTGACTTCTAAAAGTATTCGTTTTGAATTTAACAAATTCTCATGGTTTGTGTCATTTATTCGCTCCACAATATCTCAACTTTTCTCTCGTTGCTTTTTCATAGAGCGCTTTCCCGTCTCTTCATTATAAGATTCCGGGGACTCAAAGATCTCTACCACATGAGCCCAGGATGACTTCCTTGTATTTTCACGTCATCTATGCGATAATGTCTTTCACCACACTTCATATTCCACGATCTCGATTCCCAGCTCGTCTTTCAGCAACTTCATAATAGATCCTATAGCCTACCAATCACGAACATTCATTAACGCAAGAACATACTTGCCCGCCGTCAATTTACCCGACCATGATCATCTGGTTCTTCATGAATAGTCAATCAAAGCAATCTTCATCTTCCTTAAAATCTAGTGCTCTTAAGACTTGAAATTGCACGGTCAGATGAGTTTTAAATCTGCGTCAATCTTACCATTTGCGATTCGGCGCGAACAGTCATTGAATCCTTTTTCTGATGTTTTTCCAGATAACCTTTGGCCGAAAGAATGACATCCTCAGTTTTTTCTTGTTTACCATAAGATCCTGTTTTTCCGCTAACCTAGATCAACCGGGAATAAGATCAAGGCGGCATTTATTTCACAAACCGCGTTACAGTTCCTGCGGGTGCGGCGGCTTTTGGCGGCTTCAAGCCGTAGTACAAATCGTTGTAAA
>JANHAK010000190.1 GCA_024464195.1 Methanomassiliicoccales archaeon
GATCGGAATTTCATCCCATGTTGGCAACCACATCTCTTTTCTCACAACCGTTCTCGTGCCCTTACACCGCCCAATAACTGTATTGTGATAGGCGATTCTCGCGGCCTCTGCATTCATAACACCCGACTGATGACCGAGTCTTTCGCCAAAACGATTCATGATTGCGTTAAGGATTGATTCGAGAGGCACGATATCGACAACGCGGGCAAAGGCTCCCAATATCGACGTGTTGACAATTGGGGCCTTGATCGTTTCAAGTGCGATCGTCGTCGCATCGACTGTTCCACATTCAACCTCAATCCCGAGATCGATTTCCTCAGGCTTCTTAACAGTATTGATAATCGCTTTTCCATCCGGTTTCAGTCCTTCAGAAATGGGATCAATCCCCAAAATGGATTCGTCGAGGATAACAAGTGCATCTGGCTCATAAACTTGTGACTTGATACTGATCTTGTTCTCGTCGATCCTCGCGAAGGCACGAACCGGTGCGCCACGTCTTTCTGCCCCAAAATATGGAAAAGCCTGCGCATAATAGCCCTCAAGAACTGCTGCCTCAGCAAGTGCTTGAGCGGCCATCACTGCGCCTTGTCCGCCCCTTCCATGAAAACGAATCTCGTACACGTTGACCCTCCATTCTACTCACAAAACATTTAGGACGCCACTATTATATGATCTTACAGATGATGGCTGGATTCCTACGATAACTCAGAACTTTGCAACGAAATATCGTAAATTCCTACAATGATTATTAAAAATTAGATCAATAGTATGCAAGAAAACGAAAAGATCGTTCTTCTTCTATGATATGTGCTGACTCGTGACCTACCACTATCCCATAGCAGCTATTACTTCCATTCTCGAAGAGTCTTATTTCCAATAAAATGGGATCCGCAGCAACAACAGTAGTAGACGGCGTGCTCCGTCAACTTGAATTCTGGAGACACGCTCACCGACCCACAAACAGGGCAGATCATGTACAAACCCCCTTTGGTCCCGCAATCATACAGTCCAATTAATGATCACAATGATATCTAGTGCTGTTCTCATCTAAATATCATTCTATTCTCATGAAAATCCTTCTAAATCGATCGACGAGATAGAAAATGAACGCGAGGAATCGTTTTGGAGATGGTCAAAAAACATCAAACTTAATTCGAGATAATCAGTAATCATCTCTTATCGTAGATCGAAGTGATTTACTCAGTTTTCCGTGATCGATTCTCTTCAATTTTTCATTTCAAATTTCAACCAATGAAATCGAGCCAGGAAAGGTACTTCGCATTCGTTCCTCTCGTCACTTCCGAAAAAGCCTTTTGGAGTTTCAGTGTTATTGGGCCGGGCTCCCCACTTCCGATCTTCTTGCTGTCAATCTCGACGATTGGCATGATTTCAGCAGCCGTACCAGTCATGAAAACCTCATCAGCCACGTAGAGTTCCGATCTTGTGATATCCCTCTCCTCAACATGATAACCAAGATCGCTCGCGAGCTGCATGACTGAATCCCTAGTGATTCCGCGTAGAATGCCGGAGGCCATGCCAGGTGTAAAAATCTTTTCACTCTTGATCATGAAGATATTTTCACCCGTTCCTTCGGCGACATTCCCATCAGCATTGAGCATGATCGCTTCATCAGCACCCCTTTTAACTGCTTCCAATCGAGCCAATACGGAATTGATGTAATTACCACAAATTTTTGCATTGAGCGCCGCAGCCCTGTTCGATGGCTTTTCCCAAGAGGACGTGATGACCTTTGCACCCTTTTTCTGCTGATCCGTTCCCAGATAAGGGCCCATATAAACGCACGCGATCGCTAGCCTTGTTGGAAGTTTAATTGGATTGAGTCCAACCGTCCCAGACCCATAATAAGCGATCGGCCTTATGTAATCAACCTTTGGATCATTCGCTCTGACCGTCTCCTTGACTATTTCGCAGAGTTCATCGACTGTGTAAGGAATGTTGAGATCGATGACCTTCGCCGAATCAAGAAAACGCATCATGTGATCGCGAAGTCTGAAAATCGCACGACCTCTTGTCGTCTCATAAATCCTGATGCCTTCAAAGACGCCTCCACCGTAATGAAGGCCGTGCGTCATGATATGTACATTCGCTTTGTCCCAATCAACCAGCTTTCCATCCATCCATATTTTGCCAGCAGAGTCCATCTGAGTTTCCCCCGACGAAGACGTCGATACCTGATAGCGATCATAGTGTTTAAACGTTCATTCGAATAAAACAATTCATGTGAAACATCAGAGAGCGTTGATCGTCTTAATGTACTTGTTTGGTTTCGTCATCTCAACCAAGTTATCAACTTCTTCGATACTACCAATCAACCGCGCCTTTCCAAACGAGTTCGCGACGAGCGCATACGCCTCGTGCCTTGATTCATCAATAATCTCGACCTCAATGACATCCTGTAGCCTTGTTAATCGTTCAACTGCCTGTTCTGCCTGCTTTTTATCCTTGACGCTCAGTACGATTCTCGCCTTTCCAGGAAGCTCACACTTTCCGACAACAATTGTCTCGACGTTGATTTTCTTTCTCGTAAATTCGCCCATAACGCGTTGCATGACGCCAAATTGATCGTTGACGATCATTGAGATGACTTCCATACTTCAACACACCCCTTTCCATGCGCAATTACCCGTGATGACCTGGGTTCCGCTCCCAGTCCTCAGCGTGACAGGGAGGATTTCCTCTTCTCGATCAATCCATATGTCGGCCAGGAATGGTTTTTCGGAATTTATTCCTTCCTCGATAACGCTCGCAAGATCTTTCGGATCCTGCACGCGCGCTGCACGCACGCCGAAGGCCTCAGCCAATTTAACGAAATCTGGAGAGGATCCGAGGCTCTCTGCGAAAATACGCTTGCCATAAAAGAGGCTCTGCAGCTGCTTGATCATGCCGAGTCGCCCATTGTTCAACAGGCAGATGAAG